>SFIS01000026.1 GCA_004555245.1 Bacteroidales bacterium | reverse complement strand
CCGTTTAGAAAAATCAAAATTTGTAGAACACAGTAAAGCAAATCAAAAATACAAATCGCTGATTAGCAAGAAAAACGAGAATAAAACGTAAAAGTTGGGCTAAGGCATTGTAGTACAAAGTATTAGACACACAAAAGCAATTTTTTCACTCTGAAGACAACGCAAGATAGTCTATCTTAGACGCCAAGATAGTCAATCTTGCACGGCAAAACAGTCAATCTTGCAACGTCAGAAAGACTGTCTTGCAGGCAAAAAAGGCTGTTTTTGCGGATAAAATAGCATCTCTTGCACCGCACAAGAGAGAAAAACGGCTGTCGGGAAGCAGAAAAACACAGCCCGGAAATGTTAATTTCAAGTTTTTCCGTTGTCAAGATTTTTCACACAGAAAAGCGGCGGGCACGGTTAATGTAAGTTAAATAATGTAAGTTTGGACGGTTCTCTTGTAGCAATAATACGGTGAAGTACGTTTAAATAAATGTAAGCCTCGCGACAGGAGAAGCCGCAGGCGCAGCACAGAATAAAACAAACAAAACAACAACTTTCATAACCAACAAACGACAAAATGAGAATCAAGAAAATCCTGACACTGATTTTCGTCGCCATCACCGCGGCGGCACAGGCACAGACGATGCCGCCGATGCCGACAGACAGTGCCACACGTATCGGGAAACTCGACAACGGCCTGACGTACTACATCCGCCACAACGCCTATCCGGAGAAGGTGGCAAACTTCTACATCGCACAGCGCGTGGGCTCCATCCAGGAAGAGGACAGCCAGCGCGGCCTCGCACACTTCCTCGAACACATGGCGTTCAACGGCTCGAAACATTTCAAAGGCAACGGCATGATCGAATATCTGCGCTCGCTCGGCGTGGCTTTCGGTGCCGACCTCAACGCCTACACTTCAATAGAACAGACGGTTTACAACATCGACAACGTTCCGACAAAACGCCAGAGCGCACTCGATTCGTGTCTCATCGTGCTGCAGGACTGGTCGAACGGCCTGCTGCTCGAGACAGAGGAGATAGACAAGGAGCGAGGCGTAATACACGGCGAATGGGCGATGCACAGCTCTGCCATGCAGAGACTATTCGAGCGGAACCTGCCGGCGATGTATCCCGGCTCGCGCTACGGCGAGCGTCTGCCTATCGGAACGATGGAAGTCGTGGACAACTTCAAGCCGGAAGAGCTGCGCGACTACTACCAGAAATGGTATCACCCGGAAAACCAGGCCATCATCGTCATCGGCGACATCGACGTAGAACATACAGAGAAGATGATAAAGGAGCTGTTCGGAGACATCAAAGCCGGCCCGCTCGCCGCACATGTGCAGCCTACGCCAGTACCCGACAACAAAGAGGCGATATACATCTTCGACAAAGACAAGGAGATGCAGTATTCCATCATGAACATCAGCATGAAGACAGAGGCGATGCCGCGAGAATACAAAGGCACGCAGATGCTATACGTGCAGAGCTATCTCGCGAACATCATATCAGCAATGTTCAACGCACGTATGTCGGAGATGGCGCTCAACCCGGAATGCCCGTACATTCAGCTTGGCATGAACTACGGCACATACAACGTGTCGAAACCCGTTGACGCCACATCGGTTACGGCAGTGGCAAAAGAGGGGAAAGAAAAAGAGACCTACGCCACCATCATCCGCGAACTGAAGCGCGTCAAGGAATACGGATTCACCGGTTCGGAGTTTGCACGCGCAAAAGAGGAGTTCCTTTCGCAGCGTGAGAAGGAATACACCAACCGCGACAAACGCAAGCACACAGAATACTATCAGGAGTGTGTCAGCCACTTCCTCGACGGAAACGCAATGCCTGACGCCGAGACGGAATACCAGCTGTGGCAGGCTGTAGCACAGCAACTCAATTTCGACATCGTCAACGCAAGCGCAAAGAAACTCATCACCATCGAATGCGACTCGAACCTCGTCAGCTACTGCTTCGCACAGGAGAAGGACGGTGCCGTTTATCTCACCGCCGACATCATGAAACAGATCATGAACGACGTCAGGAAAGAGAAACTCGAGGCGTGGGTTGACAACGCGAAAGACGAACCGCTCATCGCCACCATGCCGAAAGCGGGCAAGATAAAGAAAGAGACAAAGAACGACACCTTCGGATACACCGAACTCCTGCTCTCAAACGGCGCAAAGGTCATTCTGAAGAAGACCGACTTCAAAGACGACGAGATTCTGCTTTCAGCGACAGCAAAAGGCGGCGAGGCACAGTATGGCGAGGCTGACTACAGCAACCTGCGCATCTTCAACGACGCCATGCAGACATGCGGCCTCGGAAACTTCAACAACACTGAACTCGAAAAAGCACTCGCCGGAAAACAGGCCAGCATAGGCATTGCCATCGGACTGAACAACAGAAACGTGTCAGGAAAATCCACGCCGAAGGATATCGAGACAATGATGCAGCTGCTCTACCTCAACTTCACGGCGAAGAACAAGGACGAGAAAGCATTCGCCACACTCGTCTCGATGTACGAGACAGCACTGAAGAACCGCGACCTGCAGCCTGAGACGCAACTCTCGGACAGCGTAGCGGCTAACCTCTACTGCAACGACCCGAGATTCAAGGACATCACACCTGACGACCTGAAGAACATCTCGATAGACAGAATGCTCGAAATAGCACGCGAGAACTTCTCGAACGCCAACAACTTCACATTCACTTTCGTCGGAAACTTCGACGAGACGCAGATGAGACAGCTCGCTTGCCAGTATATCGCATCCATTCCCGGAAAAGGGAAGGACGTGAAACCGAAAGAGGTGAGAAAACTCTTCAGCGGGAAGAAGGTGAACAGATTCACACGCAAGATGGAGACGCCGAAACCGTACATCGTGCAGTTCTTCAACGCACCTTGCGAATATAACCTGCGCAACGACGTGCTGGCTGACTACGCCTCAAATATCCTGTCGATGGAACTCCTGAAGGCTGTCAGAGAAGACGCGGGAGCAACATACAACATCGGAGCGAACGTGCAGCTGCTCTATTCTACAGAACAGCCAAAAGTGCTCACGTCCATCAAGACACCTATCTCCGAACCGGCGAAGGTGGACACTGCCATAACAATCATAGCTGACTGCATGGAAAAGGCGACAAAGACCATCGACCCGGAGAAAGTGGCAAAGGTGAAGGCGAACTTCATGAAAAACGCTGACGTCAACCTGAAGCGCAACTCATACTGGGTAGGTACCATCAACACCTTCGTAAGCAAGGGCATAGATGTCATGACAGACTACAAGAAGACAGTCGAGAGCGTCACTCCGGAAGACATCGCCACATTCATCAGGAACAACATCGTGGCTCCGGGCAACTTCCTCAACATCGTGATGATGCCGGAATAATCCTGCGGACACAAGCCGGGAAACACCGGCATGAAGACAACAAAAGCCAGAGCGGCACCACCTGCGATAGTGCAGATGGTGCCGCTCTTGTTCTCTTGTTGAGTGTGCGGGGCAAGCATGATTTGGCGCAGCTCGTCAAGCAGCACCTTCTGATGCGAGATGTCAAGAAGCGGACCGGAAATCTTGTTCATGTAGCGCTGTATCTGATGCGGCGTGCAGGCGCAATGGTGTGTCGGATCGCCGTATCTGCATCTTTAACATCTTCTAAGTTTTAGCGGTCAATACAGCTTGCGGAACTTGAAATCAATTATCCCAAAGGACGAACTGGAAATAACCGTGTGTGAATTTCAGTTTCTGTAAAGGTGAAAAATAGCCGAATAGTGTACAATTGTACTATTTTTTAGTCAATACGTACTAAAATGAACCTTCTTTTTTGCGATTTGAAGTATTTTTGCAGGCGAATTTCAATAATCTAAAAACAAGAAAAATATGAAACTAAAACTAATGATGAGAAGAGTACACAGGATGTTGGCACTGCTGACATTGCTCTTGTGCACGATGAAGGTTGCTGCTACTCAGACGGTGGTGGCCCATTGGGAGTTTACAACAGGTTACGATGTGGAGAAGAATGGCACCACTGCCATCTACACTCCCAACACGTTAGGGTGGTCGGCGCTGGCCAATACGCAATGGACGACATTGCAGCCCTATTTCTTACCCAACGAGTGTGCGCTGGTGCCCGAGAATTGTAAGGTTACCGTCCATACCAGCGATGGCAAGTGGCAGGTGTGTACCAGTGGCTCTGCCCCCAATTACCACCTACGTTTGAACACAGCCTCTACCAACAAGTTCACGGCTAAGGCCGACTATACCGACGGCTCAAAGCACGACCAATATTTTGAGGTGTCGATGCCAACGACATCGCTGAGCAACCTGAAGTTGAACTTCGCCATCGGCGACGGCAGCAGTTCGAGCACGAAGTTTGGAGTCGTCTATTCCGTGGACGGTGGCCAGACTTGGAACATACTTGACGACTATACTGCTGGTGCCCATTGGAATACATGGGTAGATGCCAACTACGACCTGAATGCTGACAACAAGGAACTGCTCATCGTCCGTATGCTCATCCAGAGTGCTAAAAAGACCAGTAATTATAACCTGAAATACCTCAACATCCTGGCAGAGGACACACAGGCTCCCAAGTTGCAGAACGTCGTTCCTGCCGATGGCGACACCGGGGTGCTGCCCACCGGTAAAGTCATCATGCTTTTCAACGAGGGAGTGCAGATGAAGTCTGGTGCGAAGGCAACACTGACTAACAACAGAACTCATTCCAGTCAGAATATCACTCCTGTCATTAATATTAATAAGGTGTCATTTGCGTATGCTGACCTCGACCTGAATACCTCTTACACCCTCAAGCTGCCTGCCCATTCACTCACCGACATGGCTGGCAATGTTTACGATGAACCAGTCGTCGTCACCTTTACAACTGGTGACACACGTCCTGTTCCACCTCCCGTACTCGACAGTCACAACCGGCTTTGGTACCACCGTCCCGCCGCTTACTGGGAAGAGGCATTGCCCCTTGGCAACGGTCGTTTAGGAGCCATGGTCAGCGGCAGTGTGGCAAAGGATACGCTTCAACTGAATGAGGATACTTTCTGGGGACAGTCACCTAACAGAAATTATAATGCCAATGCCAAGAATGTGTTGGCACAGGTGCAGCATCTTATTTTCCAAAAAGACTATGCCGCAGCCCAGAAACTGTCAATTCCCAACTGGATGTCGCAAGCTTCTCATGGTGCACAGTATCAAGCAGCCGGCTGTGTGCTCTTAGGATTCCCTGGACATCGTTATGATGATGAGGAACCAGGGCAGACAAGCGATGCCATCGATGCCCAGGGCTACGTCCGCTCCCTTGATATGAACAATGCTACCGCTGTGACTACATATGTGGTTGGCGGTGTCACCTATACCCGTACTGTCTTCACCTCGTTTGAGGATAATGTCACCGTGATGCGCATAGAGGCTTCCGAGGCCGGCAAGCTGAACTTCAACGTTTGTTTTGCAGCCCCCGCCAAGGATAACATGGAGAAGTTAGGTATCAACAAGATAACCACTGACGGCATGATTGAGGCCTCGCTCATTCCTGCCCGCGAACAATCGGAAAACGTCAATAACAAACTACAATGCTATACATTTATTAAGGTGCTGAACGACGGCGGCACGCAGACCTGCACTACACAAAACGTGATGCAAGGCGGGCTCGTAGCAGCCAATTCTGCAGCGCCCACCATTAATGTCAGCGATGCCACGTCGGCCACCATCATCATCTCGTCGGCCACAAACTTTGAACGTTACGATGACATCAGCGGCAATGCCGAGGCAAAGGCCTTGGATTACATGACCGCCTATCTCAACAAGCAGAAAGACTATGGCACCACGCTGGCTGACCACACCGTCCGTTATCAGGAGCAGTTTGGTCGCGTCAGCCTCGACCTGGGCACTAACAGTGAGCGGGAATCGAAGGACACCGAGACACGCATCAAGGAGTTCCGCTCCGTGGGAGGCAACGATCCAGGCCTGATATCCAACTATTTCCAGTTTGGACGTTACCTGCTCATCGCCTCTTCACAGCCTGGCACACAACCTGCCAACCTGCAAGGCATCTGGAATCCTAATGCCCGCCAGTATCCGGCATGGGACTCGAAGTACACCTCGAACATCAACGTCGAGATGAATTACTGGCCCGCCGAAGTGACTAATCTTAGCGAGTGTCACAACCCGTTCATCGACATGGTGAAGGACGTCAGTGTAACTGGTGCCGAGACGGCAGAGAAGATGTACGGAGCACGCGGTTGGACGCTGCATCACAACACCGACCTCTGGCGTACCACAGGAGCCGTGGACAATGGTTCTGTCGGCGTATGGCCCACCTGTAACGCCTGGTTCTGTTCACATCTGTGGGAGAAATACCTGTTCTCTGGCGACCAGCAGTATCTGGCCGACATCTATCCTGTGCTGAAGGGTTGCGCCCAGTTCTTCCAGGACTTCTTGGTCAAAGACCCTAACACGGGCTATATGGTTGTTTGCCCGTCCAATTCACCTGAGAACCATCCCGGCATCGGCTCCTATACCGATGACAATGGTAAAAACATGAACTGCGCACTTTTCGGTGGCGTGGCTATGGATAACCAGATGGTTTACGACGTACTGAAGAACACCGCTGAGGCTGCCCGCATATTAGGCATCGACACTGACTTTGCCGCAGAACTCGATGCCTTGAAACTACAACTAACCCCCTACAAGATAGGAAAATACGGACAGATACAGGAATGGCAGGAAGACTGGGATAAGGAAAACAACTCACATCGCCACCTGTCACACCTCTGGGGCGCCTATCCCGGCAACCAGGTGTCGCCATACGTCAATCCTACCGTCTATCAGGGCGTACACAAGTCGCTGGTGGGTCGTGGCGATGCCGCCCGTGGCTGGTCGATGGGCTGGAAGGTATGCCAGTGGGCCCGTATGCTCGACGGTGACCATGCGCTGGCCATCATCAAGAATCAGCTGCGCCTGATGGATCCGAACGCGACTATGAGTGATGCCGATGGAGGCACCTATGCCAACATGTTCGATGCCCACGCTCCGTTCCAGATTGACGGCAACTTCGGATGCTGTGCCGGTATTGCCGAGATGCTGCTACAGAGTCACGCCGGCTTTATGCACCTGCTGCCAGCCCTACCGAAAGCATGGGCCGATGGCAAAGTGAAGGGGCTCCGCTCGCGTGGTGGCTTCGAAGTCACAGACCTGCAATGGAAAGACGGCAAAGTGGTCAGCCTGAAGGTGAAGTCGATGCTGGGTGGCAACCTGCGCCTGCGTAGCAACACCGAACTGAAGATGGCCAACGGTACAGCCCTCACCGCTGCTACTGGCGACAACACCAATGCCCTGATGCAGCCCTACGTCATGCCAGACCCCATTGTGGCCGATCACTCGAAGATTCCTGCCACTACGCTGCCGACCACCTATCTCTATGATATTCCCACTACGGCTGGTCAGGAGATAGAACTTATCGACCTCAATGAGACTACTGCCATTCGTGACGTGACTCCTTCTGATGGCCAGCACGCTGTTAGTTCCACCGCCTACAGCATTGACGGCCGACGAGTCAGCGACGCCTATCATGGCCTCATCATTATTAACGGTCAGAAATACATTCGCAAATAACAACACCTACTAATTCCTATGAGTAAAAAACTGTTGAGAAATGCCCTGCTCTCCCTTGTCATGATGACTGGGGGGATGCAGGCACATGCTGAGCAGGTGACTCTGGCGGCATGGGACTTTGCAACCAACGTCAAGTACACCGCAACGGCAACTGACGGCAATAAGACGTACTATACAGCATCGTCAGCTGAGAAAGAAAATATGGAATATAGTTTCTCTGCCCAACAGCCCTTCTTTTATCCCACGTCGGGAACGAGGACTGAAAGCACGCTGACCGTCTGGTCAAGCGACGGTAGCAAAAAGTGGTATGTCTCCAACTATAACAACGGTGCCTTGCGCATGTACACTGCCTCACCACAAGTTATCAGCAATCCAACCGATGCCGCTCAGCACTATAATTATGCCGAAGTGGAGCTGTCGGCCACGGGCTATAAGAACCTGCAGTTCTCATGCCGCATGTCGGGCAACAACAGCAAGACGCTGCCTGTCTATGTATTAGTGTCCACGGATGGTGGCGCTACCTGGCTCCTTTCCAGCACCCAGAACAACACAGGCAGCAGTTGGAGCAACTTCAACGAGACAAAGGCAGCACTGGCTGTTGACGGACTGCCCAGCGTCAAGGTGCGTGCCGTCATTGGTTATGACGCAGGAGCTACCGGCGACATGTACTTGAACAATTTCAAGGTGACGGGAGAGGCGCTTGGCGACGAGACGATCTATTCATTTTCCACCACCTCCAACCCCTCCAATGCCGGTTATGTGGCTATGTCGCCCGTAGGCAATGCTGCCGTCGGCGGCACCAGTGTCAGCTTCACGGCGAAGAATCTGCCGGGCTATCAGATAAAGGAGTGGCAGGATGATGGCGGCACCACGCTGGCCACCTCGCCTACCTATACCGCAACGATTAGTGGCAACACCAGCATAACCGCCGTGTTTGGTACGATTGAGACCTACACGCTGACTGTCAACAAAGTTGGTGATGGTGCCAAGTGGGGTGAGGTCGTGCTGTCGCCCGAACCCATCAACGGCAAATATGATGCTGGCACAGAGGTGACGCTGACCGTCATTCCTAACAACGTGACTAACTTCCTGACATGGGAGGACAACAGTGCTTCGTTGAGCCGGGTCGTCACCGTCAATGGTGACACGGAAGTGACGGCAACGTTCGATGTCATCCCCTTCATCGTGGCATGGGATTTCAACAACGAGAAAAACTCGTCGCGAGGCGACCGGCCTGCTGACTATGCCTTCTCTACCGACAACACGGGTGTCATGCTGTTCTACCAGGGTCCCAACTGCGCCAGCACCAACTGGGGTGGAGGCAAGGCCACGTTTGGTGGCAAGGAACTTTGGGCCGCCCGCCGCTACACCGACTGGAGCAAGTCGGAGCAGATTCCCCGTGCCTTTGTGGCTTCGTTTAGCGTGAAGGACTACGACCAGATAAAGATTCACAGCCTTGTGGCCGCCAATAACAGCTGCGTGCGTCAGCGTCAGCTGCTGCAAATCAGCACGACCAGCAGTACTGAGGGATTCAGCACACTCAAAACGCTGACGCTTACGGAGAACCCCAGTAGTGAATGGCTCAATTTCGACTATGAGCTGGACACCAAGAACATGGACGGCATGGTTTACATCCGATGGATAGAAGACGAGACGAGTGACTTCTTCGACGGTGGCAACCACAGCAGTACCGAGGGTTTCTACTTGGCCGACGTCATCATCTTTGCTGACCAAACAACTGCAGACGACACAGAGGCTCCACAACTTGTCAGCAGCTCGCCCACAGAGGGCAGCACCAGCGCTTCAGCACACGGCAACATCGTGCTCAGCTTCAACGAACGTGTCAAGGCCGGTACGGGCAGCGTCACGCTGAATGGTGAAGGGCTTAGCGGGTCTTTTGGCAGCAAGAGCGTTACCTATGCTTACCACGGACTCTCCTACGGCCAGCAGTACACGCTCAGCATCGGCGCTGATGCCATCACCGACCTCAGCGGCAATGCCTTCCCCGCACGTGACATCACATTCACCGTGATGGAACGCCCGCAGCCCATAGCAAAAGTCTTTGATGCCGTGGTTGCACAAGACGGCACTGGCAACTATAAGACAGTGCAGGAGGCTATTGATGCTGCTCCTACAGGGCGCATCGCCCCCTGGCTCATCTTCGTCAAGAACGGCACCTATGAGGAACTGGTGACCATTCCTGAGAATAAGCCCTTCATACATCTTATCGGTCAGGATAAAGAGAAGACCGTCATCTGCTACTGGATCAACAACGGTGGCACGAACGACATCGGTTGGGAATACTCCACCAACAACCCCAATTCCAAAACCTACGGCAAGCAAGGGGTTGTTCAGGTAAACAGCACCGACTTCTATACCGAGAATATCTCCTATATCGACAGCTATGGCGTGGAGCGTCAGGCAGGTCCCATGGGTCTGGCCATGAGCAGCCGCAACGACCGACAGGCTTTCAACAACTGCCAGTTCCGTTCTTATCAGGACACATGGTATTCCGATGTCCGCAACAGCAGTGCCCGTCAGTATGTCAACAACTGTCTCATTGAGGGTGCCGTGGACTTCTACTATGGTGCTGGCGACAATTTCATAGAAAACAGCACCTTCCGTCTGGCCCGTGAAGGCAGCGTCATTGTGGCTCCCTGTCATCAGGCAGGTACCAAGTGGGGTTATGTCATGGTCAACAACGTCATCGACGGTAAGGGCGGTGCCAATAAACTGGGGCGTGCTTGGCAGAACCAGCCGATGGCCGTATGGATTAACACGACACTGAAGACAACGATTGCTCCTGAGGGATGGAGCGAATGGCACATTGCCCCCAAGCTCTTTGCCGAGTATAACACTATGGATGCCGACGGACAGCCTGTGGACCTGAACAACCGCCGCACGACCTATAAGGTGGACGACGACAAACTGGCTCCTGGCGAGACCAGCCCCGTCACACGACAGGCGATACTTAGTGCCGAAGAGGCTGCCAAATACACCTACGAGGCTGTCACATTTGGCAATGACGACTGGAACCCGCGCAAGTTCTTTGAGCCTGTAGAAGCACCGGCTGAGGTTGTCTATGCCAACGGAAAACTGACTTGGAAAGCTGTCCCATACGCCATCTGCTATCTGGTGATAGATGCTGAAGGCAACGTGGTGGGAATGACCAAGGATAATGAGTATGCTATTGCCGAGGCAGGTACATACACCCTCCGTTCTGTCAATGAGTATGGCAGCTTAGGTGAGAGCACCAATTTTGAAGTGACGGAGGACATGACGACTGGCATTCAGGCCGAACAGAACATACAGGTCCCTTGCGTCGAAACTCAGGTCTATGACCTGCAGGGCCGCAAGATGGCCGACAGCCAGTTGCAGCGTGGCATATACTTATTGAATGGTAAAAAAATGATTGTCAGATAACTCCACTCCTCTCAAGACTTCTGGAACTCGGTAGGCGTCATGCCGGTGAGTTTCTTGAAGCACTTGCTGAAGTATTTTGGATCAGAGAACCCGCTGCGGTAGGCTACGTCTGCAACATAGACGTCAGGCTGCCGCAGCAGTTCTTTTGCCCGCTCTATGCGCTGGTTCAGCAGGTAGTTGTTGGGAGAGGTGTTGAAGACGCTCTTCATGCGGGCAAATAGCAGCGTACGGCTAATGGCCATCGCCTGGGCAATGTCCTGCATCGAGAGGTCGGAGTCGGCCAAGTGTTCGTTGACGAATGTCTTCACACGCTCGGCGAACAGGCGGTCTTTCTCGCTCTCTACGACCTCTACCGGCTCTATTTTCTCTACCGCTTCCTTGATGGATAGCAACTCCCGGATGCGATGGCTCATCACCTCGATGCGCTGGTTGCTGGTCAGGCGGATGTCCTTGATTTCGTTTTGCAACTGCCGGATATAACGCACGACACGATAGATGCCGATGACCAGCAGCGCCAGCAGCAGACCGTAGAGCATCCATGCCCACGGCGTCTCATGGAAGGCGGCACGGCGGTGGATAGTCAATGTTTGCTCGTTGTCAACCCAAACGCCGTCACCATTAGTAGAGCGCAGGTGCAGCTGGAAGGTGCCGGCGGGAATGTCGGGCAGGGTGATGTGGTTGTCGGTAATATAGCTCCAACGGTTGTCCATACCTTCAATGCGGTAGGCGTAGGTGATAGGCACATTCTTGTTGAAGTCAAGAGCCGCAAACTGAATGGTGAGGCTGCGCTCGTCGGGCGATAACCGAATGTCGGAAGGGCAGTCGAAGACAAGGGGTGGCTGGTAGCTGCTCTTCTGCATATCCTGCGGGCTGACGCTCAGCACGCCTTTTGTGGTGCCAAAGAGTAAACTGCCCTCACCAGAACTTTCCTGAGAACGTATGAATATGGGCTTTGTCTCTAACAGTTTGAAGTGTTCATCCAACCTGCCACGAGTATAGTTGGTGACCGTGCTGTCGCTTAGCGAGAAGCAACTGATAGAGGTCTGGGAGACAACATATAGTCCGTGGTCAGGCTTGAAGAACAGGCTCAGACACACGTCGGAGGGCAGGCCCTGGTCGGTCGTGAAGGTATTGAAAGGGGTACGGTCGCTCAGTAACTGACGGTCATCGGCCAGACAGAACCCGCCGCCACTGGTGGCAATGGCTACCGTGTGGTCACGAAGAGGCTCTATGTCCGCCACCCAGTTGTAACTGAGCGACGTGGCATCGTTAGGCCGGCGACAATGATGCCAGAACTTCATGTCTCGGGGATTGTCCTTCAGCGAACAAGTGAAGAGTCCGTTCAGCGTACCTGCCATCAATACCTGTTCTGCGGTAATGTACAGACAGCGCATTTTGTTGCTCTCCTCGTCGGCCGGCCATCCTGACAGGCCATTGTCTCTATGCACGAATACGTCGTGCTGTTGGCGCAAGTCGTACATGTTCAACCCACCGTTGTAGGTGGCTATCCAAAGACGCTTCTGACGGTCTTCGACTATGTCGTAGATGTTGTTGCAACTCAGGCTGTTGGGGGCGTTCTCGTCATGGACATAGCGCTTGACAATGTAACCGTCTGCCGTTTCCGAGGCTTTGAGCCGTGTCAGACCCTCGGGCTTCGCCCCTAACCACAGGTCGCCCCGCGAGTCTTCGAGGATGCAGTAAACATTCTGTCCGAAAGCGACGGGAGCCGTTGACAGTTTTCCTTTCGGCGTGAGGAATCTGTCGCCAACGCGGACATACCCATTCTTGTCAGCCACCCATGTGCGGCCTTTTTTGTCAACGTAAAGGCAGCGCACCTCCTCCTCGGCGGCTTCCGAAAACTTCACGGGTTGCAAGGGCTTGGCACCAAACCAGATGCGATAGAGTCCGCTGTGCGTATCGACCCATATGCCGCCTTGACGGTCTACTAACAAAATGTTTGTAAAGATGTTGGCAAATTGGGGCAGGCTTTTCAATTTTGCCACAGTGGCATCGTCTGCCCTGTATGGCCGTGGACGCTTGCTGTAATCACCACTTGTCTGTTCGAAGTGTTCTGTTCTGCGATGGAACACGAATATCAGGCTGTCATTGGTGGTACACTCCAAATCATGGTTGGGCAGTTCGCGGATGCTACCAATGCGATTGGTGCGCAGCGGACTATTGTCGCCAGGCCGCATACGGTAGTTTTGGAAGCGGTAGCCGTCGTATCGGCATAGGCCGTTCCACGTGCCAATCCACACATAGCCGTTGTAATCTTGTATGGCACATGATACAATGTCCTGGCCATACCCCTCGGCCTCACTGAAATGGGTAATTCGAACCTCCTCATATCTTTGAGCCGTAACAACGGTAATTACAAATAAAAAAGCGATGATAGTCAGTAGTCGTTTCATGGCTGCAAAGATAAGCAATATGTCATATTTTATTATATTATATCCCTCTTTCTGCCCAATCGTCTCTATCGAGGTTGCGATAGCCGATAGCTTCAGCTATGTGTTGGCTCTGCACTTTCTCAGAGCTTGCGAGGTCGGCTATGGTGCGGGCCATCTTGAGTATGCATGAGTAGGCGCGGGCAGAGAGCGAGAGGCGGGCAGCATGGAGATGTTCTTCAGGTTGTTAAGCTCGCTGAAGATACTCAGCTGCGAGAATTTCGTGATGCCGGTGATGAAGACAAACTGAAGGTGAGGGTCGCAATATTTCAAAGGAGAATAGAAATTGCGCATGATTTCGCGCAGCTGGCACAGCTCGTCAGTCCGATGCGCGACATCAAGCAGCGGAGCGTCATACTCGTCGATGAGCACGACGGTCTTCCTCCCCGTCTGCACATGGGCACGCTCTATCAGTCCCAGAAGACGTTGGTTGAGATTCGTCTCGTCTGGCAGCCCCTTTCCGTACACCAGTTCATACTTAGACAGTTTGCTGCTCAGTTCTTGCGTCAGCTCTTCCGGTCCCCCGTGTTTTGCTGTGCTCATGTCGAAACGCAATACAGGATACGCCGCCCATTCTTTCTCCACACTGTCGATATACAGTCCTTTGAACAGCTCGCGCCTGCCCTCGAAATAGCTTTGGATTGTAGATACAAGCAACGACTTGCCGAACCGGCGCGGGCGGCTCAGGAAGATGTAATTGCTGTAGTTTATCATCTTATAGATGTATTCCGTCTTGTCTATATACAGGCAGTCCTGTTCAACCAGTTTCGGAAATGTTTGTATGCCTACCGGCAATCGTTTCAGTGTCTTGCTATCCATAATAATATATTGGTATTAAGGGCGGTTCTAAAAATTTTTCACGCATTATTTATAAAGCGGTGTTCATCACTCTATCTGCCAATCATCGATGGTGTGGCGGTCGATGTCGAAGGTCAGGCCGACCTTCACGACAGGCAGGCCGCAGAGGGCGAAGCGCGACGGATAGTCTTTCAGACTGATCTGGCGCATAGCCTCCGAGGCGGACTTGCCGAGCTTCAACTCGAAGAGATACAGAGCCTTGCCGCTGTTCATCACCATATCGACACGGCCGCTCGACGTGCGCACCTCTACATCGACATAACGGCCGAGAAGGCTGAAGATGACATAGAGAAGCTGCTGATAGTGTCCCTCGTAGTTCGTGTTGTCGCACTGCGGAACAGTAAGGAGGTAGGTCTGGAGAAGACGGAGCATGCCGTCAAGGTCGTCATGGTAGAGCGAAGAGTACATCCGAGCGACCGTGGTGACACCTTTATAAGAATCTACTGCGACATATTCGGGAAGGAGGCTCTCCATCAGACCGATGCGAATTTCCCGGTTCGGAATGTCAAGGGTGTAGAGGTCGGTCAGCTCATCATAGTCCTTGATGGTGTAATAGCCGCTCTGATAGAGCAACGGCATGACAGACGACATCCTGTCGGTGGGGACATCGAAGCCTGAAGACATCAGCATCGAAGGCTTCAACATCGAAGGCACGACATTGAACTCACGCAGCTTCTCTATCAGGAAAGTCGGTGTGCCGCTCTCAAACCAGTAGCTTCTGACGGCCTTGTCCTGCAGGGAGTTGAGCAGACTGAACGGATTGAAGATGTCGGGAGACGGCCACGCGAAATGATAACCGTCGTACTGTTGCTTCAAAGTATCAAGAACATCATCGCAAGTCTGGTTTCGGGCAGAGGCATAGTCCTCTATATATGCCGGCATCTGCGTGCGTATCTCGTCCTCGCTAATGCCGCATACGGCGGCGAAGGCGGGCAGCATGGAGATGTTCTTCAGGTTGTTCAGCTCGCTGAAGATACTCAGCTGGGAGAATTTCGTGATGCCCGTGATGAACACGAACTGCAGGTGCGGGTCGCAATATTTGAGAGGAGAATAGAAATTGCGCATGATGTCGCGCAGCTCGTCCAGCTGATCTCGCCGGTGTGCTACATCAAGCAACGGTGCGTCGTACTCGTCGATGAGCACCACGACTTTCCTGCCTGTCTGCGCATGGGCACGCTCTATCAGACCGAGAAGACGAAGGTTGAGGTTCGTCTCGTCCGGCAGCCCCTTTCCATAGACCAGTTCATACTTCGAGAGCTTGCTGCCCAGTTCCTGCTTCAGCTCTTCAGGACCGCTGTGTTTTGCAGTGCTCATATCGAAACGCAATACAGGATATGCCGTCCACTCCTTCTCCACGCTGTCGATATACAGCCCCTTGAACAGCTCGCGCCTGCCCTCGAAATAGCTCTGTATGGTTGACACAAGCAAAGACTTGCCGAACCGGCGGGGACGGCTCAGGAAGATGTATTTGCTGAAGTTTATCATCCTGCATATATACTCTGTCTTATCGACGTACAGACAGTCCCTATCTATGACCTCGGAAAATGTCTGTATGCCTACCGGCAATCGTTTCAGTGTCTTGCTTTCCATAAGCATACGGTTTTTTGTAATGTAGTGTTTGTTGTAATGCGAGTGAGATATCTGCAGGGAGCCGGACGTCACAGTCCGCGCTCCGCCCAGTCTCCTCTGTCCAGCTGCCGATAGCCAATCGCCTCGGCGATATGCGGCATGGCGACAACCTCGGAGCCTTCAAGGTCAGCTATGGTACGTGCCACTTTCAGTATGCGGCTGTATGCCCGGGCGGAGAGAGAAAGGCGTTCCATCGCCTGGCGGAGAGTGGAGAGCGATTCTTCGTCAGGTTGTGCATACTGCCGTATCATACGTTCTGTCATCTGTGCATTGCAATATATGCCCTTCACACCTTCGAAACGTTTCTCCTGAATCTTGCGTGCAGCGATGACACGCTCGCGTATAGCGGCACTCGGTTCGCCGGGTTCGGCTTTCGAGAGGTCGCCGAAGGGGAGAGGCTGTATCTCGCATTGGATGTCGATACGGTCAAGCAGCGGGCCCGAGATTTTGTTCATGTAGCGCTGTATCTGATGCGGAGAGCAGGCACAATGGTGTGTAGGGTCGCCGTAATAGCCGCAGGGACAGGGGTTCATCGACGCGACGAACATTATCGAGCAGGGATAGTCGATGGTGTATTTCGCACGGCTGATGGTGATATGCCTGTCTTCAAGAGGCTGTCGCAAAACTTCAAGGGTTGACTTGTTGAACTCCGGCAGCTCGTCGGCAAAGAGGACCCCGTTGTGCGCCAGAGATATCTCTCCCGGCTGCGGACTGCTTCCGCCACCGACGAGAGCCACCTGCGACACTGTGTGATGCGGCGCCCGGAACGGGCGTGTTGAGATGAGAGAGACGCCGCGGTTGAGCTTTCCCGCCACTGAATGTATCTGTGTCGTCTCGAGGCTTTCTGCAAGCGAGAGAGGGGGCAGGATGGAGGGGAGGCGCTTCGCCATCATCGACTTGCCGCTTCCCGGCGGACCTACCATGATGAGGTTGTGGCCTCCGGCGGCCGCCACTTCGAAGGCGCGTTTCACGGATTCCTGACCTTTGACATCGGCATAGTCCAGGTCGAATTCATACTGCTGCGAGTAGAACTCTTTTCTTGTATCTACAAAGACAGGCTCCGGCGCACTCTTGTCTGTCAGGAAATTGATGACTTCGATGATGTTCTCCATGCCATAGACGTCGAGATTGTTCACCACCGCCGCCTCGCGCTCGTTCTGTTTGGGGACGATAAGTCCCTTGAATTTTTCCGCCCGTGCCCTGATGGCAATTGGCAGCGCGCCTTTTATAGGCTGCAGACGTCCGTCGAGACCGAGTTCTCCGACAAGCATATACTCCGACAGATGTCGTTCTTCAACCTGTTCGTCGGCGGCGAGAATGCCGACAGCAATAGGGAGGTCGAATGCGGAGCCTTCTTTTCTCAGGTCGGCAGGTGCGAGATTGACAGTGATACGCCTTGCGGGATATCGCAGTCCGTTGACGGTGATGGCAGAGAAGATGCGGCTCTGTGATTCTCTCACAGCCTCGTCAGCCAGTCCCGAGAGGAAGAATTTCTCTCCCATGACGGCGCTGACCTCAACAGTCACCGTTGTCACCTGCAGTCCGTTGACTGCCGCACAATATGTCTTTACTAACATAGGTTTTCCGGAAATATATATATGTTGTCAAAAAAAGTCCTGTTCATCATCTGCAATGGCGCAGCCGCATTCTCTTCCTGCCCGGCGAGGGGGAGAGTGCCATATCCTGTTGTGAGGGAGAAAGCAGACGGCAGCCGGCTCGGGAGACATTTCCCGTGCCGGCTGCCGTAGATATCACAGGCTGCGGAGATAGTTGTAGAGCGGTTCGCCATAGAGGGATCGTTCAACGATGACGCCGTCTTTCACTATCGTCACCATGCCGGTCTGCAACATTCCGAACTTATGTGCGAGAGGTGTCTCGCTCATCTTCTCGTCGCAGATGATGTATATGTCGCCGGCATACATGGCGAGAGCGTCCTTTGCCGTTTTCCTGTACGGGTCAAAAGAGATGGCTATGGTCCGCCATTTCTTCTGTTTCTCCGCATCGATGCCGCGTATTCTCCTCACCTGGTTGGTGCTCTCGAAATCCCACACGGCGTATGTAGCGATGATTGTCGTGCCCGTCATCAGGTCCTGTTCGGAGACGGTTTTGCCGTTGACGTCAGTAGCCGAGAAAGCGGGAATCCGTTTTCCCTTCATCACGAGTTCCATCTCGGTCGCCTGATTCTGCAACACCCGGACACGCGTATTCTCGCTGTCGGCAGCAAGCATCTTGTCCAAGAGGCGGCGTGCGGCGGCATAATCGCCCTTCCGCTGTATGATGTGTCGTGTGACGAGATACAGTCCGACGGCAGACGTCGGGTTGCTCTCCACGAGTTTTGCTATCGCTTCAGCAGGCACGGTGTCGGCCGAGGCCTGAGCCACCTGTTCTCTGAACTCGTTCATGAGTTTGTTCTCGTCTCCGCCTTCCACCTTCACCATCTTCAGGTTCTGTGCGTCGCCAGATACGGAATATGCCTTTCCGGGCTTGACGAACACCGGCACTTCCTGTCCGTTTGGCATAGTTATGACTATCGTGCCCTCATGTTCGCACAAGGGTTCATATTCAAACCGACCGCCCATGACGGTTATGGTGTCGATACCTTGTATGGCTCCGTCAGTGCTGTAAACCAGAAACTCACCCTGATTCAGGTTGAGCAGATGACCGTCGAGTTTTATATGACTGTTGTCAGGGCCACAAGCCACCAGAATCAGGGTGAGCGCTATAAGGATGTTCCTCATCAGAAAATGTGTTATAGACGTGCTACATGTCGCGTCTTTTACTTTATCTTGCTAAATTCGAGGTCGTCTTCAGCATAGAAAGCGAGTTTGCCGTTCTTTGCGATAGCGTCTTTCAGATAAGTGTTGGCAGCGTACGAGTTGCCCTGACGTGCGCTCATCACTGCACGCAGATAGTCAGTGATGCCGTCGCCGCTGTTTGCCATCTGCTTGAAGATGACACGTGCGCTCTCGTAATCCTTGTTCAGAATCTGTGCGAGTGCCGCCATGTTGTTGTTCATGCCCTTGAGGTTGTCGGCAGCAGCAGCATAGTCACCCTTTGCGATGTTGTATGTTCCGAGTGCGAAGTCATAGTCGTTTGCACCGATAGCCTGTGAGATATATTCCTGCGCCTTTGTCACATTGCCGCTCTTGAGTGCGATGAGTGCGAGGTTGGCCTTTGGCTCTGCCGCTTTCGGCGAGAGCGAGAGGGCCTTGTCGAGATACTCTTTCGCGAGGTTGACGTCGCCCTTCTTCAGTTCCTGCACGGCGATGTTGTTGTATGCACGGTAGTCATTAGGATAGATTTTCGTCGTCTTCTTGTATATCTCTTCCACCTTGGCATTGTCAGCACCTTGCAGGACGGCGGCATAGAGGAGTTCGTCGTTAGAGAGTTTCTCTGCGTTGTCCTTGTACTGCTGCATTATTTCCTCGTCGCTGCGTCCTACTGTCTCGTAGTTGATGATGAGGCGCGAGCGTCTCAACTCCGGGAGTATGCCGTCGGCGAGTTCGCGGAATCCGGCGCTCATGTTCTTTATCTGCTGCTCGCGTTCTTCGGGGTCCTGATACATGGAGAGCACTCGCAGTATGACATCCTTGTCCTGTATGTTGCTTGCCGAGACAAGTTGTTTGAAGCCTTCCCAGTCCTGAGCCGTGTATTGTCCTCCGACATTAGCGCTGACTTTGAGGTTCTTGAGCTGCTTCTTCACGTAGTCTTCAGAGACATTCTGACGTTTTGCCGCGAGTTTGTCATTGAGTTTCTCTCCTCCGTCAGGCGAAGCGTAAGCCTTCACCTCAATGTTAGAGAGGACGTATGCCTCTTTCTCGTTGTTGATTGTGCGCAGCATCTGCAGGAATTCCTTCACGGAGTTGTTCTTCAGTTCTCCCTGCCGGAGCTGTGCCTGGTTGATGAGGAACTTCACGCTTGCTTCCTGGCGTTCCTTGCGCACACGCTGGAAAGTGTCGGGAGCGATGCATCCTCCAGTCTGTGTCATGGCGAGGCGGTAGAGTTCTGATGTGGCGATGATGCCGTTTGCCACTTTGACGGCAGGCACCTCAACCTTCTTTTTACCTATTGCAGCGTCGAACGAGAGATAGAGGTCGCTCTTGTGATACGTGTCGCTGTAGGGGAACTCCGCCTTCATGGCGTAGTGTCCGCCGAGCAGATAGCTGACCGTCTGGTTGTTGCCCATCACTTTCTCTCCCTGGAAGGTAGCGGGCACACCTCTGAGGATGGAGCCGTCGGCAGCGCGCAGCTCTGGCGTGACAGTTACGACAGCCTTTTTCTTCATATACTTCTCGGGGAAATTGCCGTTGATTGTAACAGGGACATATCCTCCCTGAGTTTCCATCGGGTTGGGGACAACAGTGAAGTTGTCAGCTGACAATGCTCCGAGCTTGCCCGAACATGATGTCATGGCGACAAGTGCGGTAGCAGCGACTGGTAGAATAAATTTCTTTAACATAGATACGGTATATAAAAAAGAATTGAATGTTTCGTGTAGTTCTGCCTCCGGTTTGGTGCTTTCCTTCTTCTCCCCGTGTTGTTTAGGCATTGCAACGGTTGTGGGCGTTGTCAGAAACGGAAGCAGGCGGCAACCATAACATACGATATTTACGGCTACTACCTGTCTTTCTGCTTCTTCGTCAGTTTATATGTCAGGGCAAAGAGCCCTCATGTATGGTATGTACCGCGAGCGGGACTCGAACCCGCACGGCCGTTTCTGGCCAGGAGATTTTAAGTCTCCAGTGTCTACCATTCCACCATCGCGGCATACGCTGCGTGTATTTCCTCCTGCACGTATGTTATGCAAAGTTACACCTTTTTGCTTGGAAAAAGGCATACAGGAGCACAAAAAATCCTTTTCTTAACTTTTTTTAGTTACAATACATTTCCTTTGGCAGATTTGCAGGCATTCTCCGCCCTGCCGTTTGCGATGCTCCGCTCCATCGTTTGCGATGCTCGGCTCCATCGTTTGCGATGCTCCGCCTTTGGTCGCCCTCGTATATGCTAACGGCGACAGGCGGGCATTTCACGCGTTTGCGTGTTGTGCCCGCCTGTCGTAGCTGTCGTTTCGTATGCCGTCATGAGCGGTTGGGCGCCATGCCGGCATAAATGTGTCATATCATTTCCTGGCTGAAGTTTTCTTCGCTGAAGATTTCTTTGCGTCTGTCTTCTTTGCTCCGGCCTTGGTCTCCTGTTCTGTCTTCGTGGGCTGTTCTTTCTCCACTTTCACGATTTCCATCTTGAAGATGAGTGTTGAGTACGGTGGGATGTTGCCCATGGCGCGTTCTCCGTATCCTATGTGCTCCGGCACGTAGATCTCCCATTCAGAGCCTTCGGGCATCATGTGCAGGGCTTCTGTCCATCCTTTGATTACCTGCGATGGCTTGAAGGTGACGGTCTGCGGGTTGCGTGTGTATGAGCTGTCGAATACTGTTCCGTCTGTCAGGCGTCCCTCGTATTTCACGGTGACGTTCTCGTCGGCCACTGCGACAGGTCCGTCGCCCTGCTTTATGACACGATACTGCAGTCCGGAGATTGTGGTGTTCACTCCCGGCTGCTTGGCGTTCTCTTCGAGCCACGCCTTTCCTGCAGCGCGTTTCTTCTCCGCCTGGAGCTTCTGCTGTTTCTGCATCTGTCCGTTCTGGAACTTTATCGCCTCGTCAACTGTGAAGCACGTCGTATCGTTGGAGACTGCGTCGATGAAACCTCTCTTCAGCAGACATGTGTCGAGTGGCAGCCCGGCGTCGTTGAACTGCTGCGAGACGCGTGTCAGCATACTTGTCCGTATGAGGTGTGCGATGTGCATGCCCGCATTTCGTGCCGTGTTCTGCGGCGTGTCTTCCGCCCCGAGATTCTCTTTCAGCGCACCGACGAAGTCCGCCATATATGCCGTGTCGAGTTTGAGTTGCGACACTACATAGTCCATCATGCCCTGCGTGAGCAGCTTTCCGGTTGCATAACTGACACTGTCGTTCAGGGAAGACAGTTTTACGGGCTGTGTCTGGAGTTCCGTTCCGGCTTTGTCGTTTTTCTTTTTCTTCTCCTTTGCCACAGCCGTTGACAAAGAGGCACCCGCCATGATGACGAGTGCCAATGCTATAGCCGTACGTTTCATTTTTCGATGCTGATGAGTTCGATTTTGAATATCAGGCAAGAGAATGGTTTGATCTGTCCGGCCTCACGCGCTCCGTAAGCGAGTTCCTGAGGGATATACACCTCCCAGACAGACCCCACGGGCATGTGTGTGAGAGCTTCTGTCCATCCCTTTATTACCTGGTTGGCGCGGAGTGTTGTCGGCTCGTTGCGTTTGTACGAGCTGTCGAATACAGTACCGTCGAGGAGTTTGCCCTCGTAGTGTACTTTCACGGCAGAGGTGTCTGCAGGCACGGCGCCCGTTCCCTCCTTTATCACCTTATACAACACGCCCGACGGCAGGGCCTTTACATCCTTGTCTGCCTTTTTCTTTGCGAGGAAGACTTCTCCTGCCTTCTTGTTCGGGCCGAACTGTTCTTCCATATTCTTCGCCTTTATCTGCTCCATCTTGGTCTGTGCCGTCATGCCGGCCTGCTCCATAGTCATCAGTCCGCCCTTGCCTGTATATCCGCTGACGAATCCCGCCATGAAGTTTTTGAGAGATATTGTCTTTGTAGAATCCTCTCCGAAAATCTCGTGGTTGATGCCTTTGATCATCTGGTTGGAGATTTGCTGTCCTATTTGTATTCCGGCATAATATGCGGCTTTCTTCTTGTCGTCGCCTGCCGAGACGCCTTCGTTGAGGCCTTTGATAAAGTCAGCGACGTATGTCGAATCGACGCCCATGCGTTCAACGAGATACTGCGAGAGTCCGTTGGACTGTGCCATACCTATTGCATAGCTCATTGTGTCGAGGTCAGTCTGGAGGTCTGCCTTGGGTGTCGAGTTTCCGCAGGCACTGAATCCGAGTGCCGCGATGGCTGTAACAGCCAGGATAGTGATTTTCTTCATTGTCTTAAAGATATTTTTGTTTTGTTTTTGAGTTTCTTCTCTTTTCCGCCGTCTTGTGTCATTGTTTCCGGCCGTGTGTCATGCCGTTGTTGCGGCATGGTTCTCACTGCACCTCGATGAGTTCCACGTCGAACACCAGAGTAGCGTAAGGTGGTATAGAGGCTCCGGCACCCTGTTCGCCGTATGCGAGGTGGTATGGTATGTGGAATCTGTATTTCGCGCCTTCGCTCATCAGCTGCAGGCCTTCCGTCCATCCTGCTATCACTCCGTTGAGCGGGAAGGCGATAGGTTCTCCGCGCTGTATGCTGCTGTCGAAGATCTTTCCGTCAATTAATCTTCCTTCATAGTGTACCTTCACGGTGTCAGTGGCTTTCGGGCTTTTCCCTGTCCCTTCTGCAATCACTTCATACTGCAGTCCGGAAGGTGTCTGTTTCACTTCCGGCTTCTTGATGTTTTCTGCGAGGTATTTCTCGCCCTCTTCTTTCGCCGCCTTTCCTGCATTGCGTCGGCGTTCCATCTCTTTTTCCTCCTGGCGGCTGAAGAATTCGTTTACGATTTTCTGTGCCTCATCCTGTGGCAGTCTCGATGTTTTTCCTGCCAGCATGTCTTCCACTGCCGTTTTGAAGTCATCGAGGTTGATGTCTTTTGCACCGAGTTGTGCGAGCTGCGTGCCTATTCCGAGGCCGAGCGCATAACTTAACTTGTCCATTTCTTTTATTTCTGTTATGTATTTTTTGGTTTCCGTGATATGTTGCGGCTGTTGCCGTCAGTCTGTGTCACGGCATGTGTCTTGCCCTTGGCATACTGATGCCGAGGTGCAAAGTTATCATTTTTTGTTGAGACGTGTGTCCTTAAAGCCGAAAAATTATATTCTTTTAGTATCTTGACAATCTCCGCCTTGCCTGTGCCGGCATGTCGGCATAGATGTCAGAATCTGCTGTCCACCTTCTCCTTGTCGTATTTTATGTTCATTTCCTCGGCGCGTTTTGCGTTGAGGTTTTTTACGGTTTTCTTCTTTTCCGCCTTCTGTTTCACCATTTCTCTCGGTTTCTGCATGAATAGCGGCTGTTTTCTGAAGTCGAACTCCGTTGTGAGGTCCCATTTCGCCTTGCATTCAACGGCTTCTGGTTTGTAGAAGACTTTCTCCGGCTGTCGTCCTTCGCTGTAGTCTCCAGTGTCCCATTGTCCGTTTCGGTTTTCATCCACCAATGCTTTCAGGTAGTATTCTCCGGGTTCGATGTAGTAGAACTCCGCCGTACCTTCTCTCGCGACCGCCGTAGCCTTTACCGTCTCGCTTTTGTCCATCATGTACACGATGACCTGTGCCGTGTCGTTCTCCACTCCGTGAATGTTGACGAAGAGCGATGCGAAGGTGTCGTTTCCCGCCACCTTTATCCCGCCTTTGTATTTGTCCGAGACGTTTCCGTATATATCCCGGAACGCGGCGGAGTCAATCTCGAGCGAGTATTCCATGTCGGGTCTCCATTCACCTTTTATTATATAGCGCCTTCGTCTGACGGTGTCCGTTTCCACCTGCAGCGGCGAGTTGTACCATAAGGTGTCAATCTTCGAGTACAGGTGTATCGCCGCCGTGTCGAGTTTCAAGAGCGGGGTGTCAAACTCGAGTGTGATGTTCTTGTCGGGCGACATCTTCTGCGGAATGGTGATTTTTGGTTTCAGCAGCGGCAGGTCAGGCCTTGGTTCGGGTTCCTTGCCTTTCTTCTTTGCCTTCTCGGCTTTTTTCTCCCATTTCTCCAGTTCCTCCGCCTTTTGCTTCATACGTTTCTCGTATGGCACCTTCGCCAGCATTTCGAGAGTGTCCGTCTGCAGCGTCATGTTTCCGAGCGTGTCCGTCATATAGTAGTCCATCTCCAGTCTCAGCGTGTCCTGGTTGACAAGCGCAGTGTCTCTGAGCCAGTAGGTTATGGTGTCTTTTCCGGCTGTAGCTTCTGTCACGAAAGCGTTGCTGTCGTTGAAGTTTATCGCCCTGATGTTCGGCAGGGTGTCTGCCGGAGTGCTGAAATATACGGTGAATTTCTCCGGCACGGCGCGCTCGGTCTTCAGGAGGTATCTCTCCGTCTGTTTCTGCGTGAAAGCCCTTAGGCAGATATCGTCAGGGAGGAAGTGTGTGTACGGCACCCGCCTTATTCCTGCGATGTGTAGCGAGTCCACCCATGTCGTGTCCTGCCTTGTGTCGGGTTTTGATGTCGGCACGATGATGTCGCTTGTGAATGCGAGCTGTTCTCCCCGTTGCGACAGTTTGAAGTCTGTGTCGCTGTCAGCCAAGGCATACACCCTGTATCTTCCCGGTGCCACACCCTTTATGACGAAGTGTCCGGCAGCGTCGGTCCGCCCCGCCCTCAGCATTGGCGTTGTGGTGAAAGCGCTGTCCTCGAGGTTGTCGTACAGCCCGACGAGGCATCCCTTGACCGGCTCGAGGTTCTGTGCGTCGAGTACATATCCCGACACTTCGAGTGTGTCTATCACCTCTCCTGTAGAGAACACGTATGTGTAGTTGCCCATCGGGTTCCCCTCGTTGTTATCTACGATGGCGTCAGAGAAGTCGATGGTGTATGTCGTGTTTGCCTTGAGCGAGTCCTTCAGGTCAATGCGTATAGCCTTGCCCATGGTCTTTATGTCGGGCTGCTCGAGCTGCGGCGGGCAGAAGATGACGTTTTCTGTGGCGTTTTCGAGTTTTATGAACTCGCTGAAGCGTATCTCTATTCTCTGCTGTCTGACTTTTGTCGAGCGTTCTGCCGGCGCGGCTCCCACCACTCTCGGCGGCACCTCGTCATACCATCCTCCGTCTGGCTGTCCCATCCTCGCGCACGACATCATGCCCACCGTCACCCAGAGTGCGGCGAGCAAGGTGCATATCAGCGTTGTGGCTTTCTTTCCCTGCTTCATTGTCTGTCCGTTTTCGTGCGTCCTATTTGTTTATCTTCAGCAGCTGGTCGATATATTCGCGTGTGTTTGACAGTCTCGGCACTTTGTGCTGTCCTCCCAGTTTCCCGCGCTGTTTCAGCCAGGTGTGGAAGAGTCCGGGCCTTGCCTTCACCACCTCCAACGGCTGCAGCGTGATGTCCTTGAAGCGTTTCGCCTCGTAGTCGGAGTTTATCTCCTGCAGCTTCGTGTCGAGCAGTCGTGCGAATCTGTCCATGTCGTCCGGCTCCGTGGCGAACTCCACGAGCCACTGGTGTCTGCACCTGCCTTCGCCGTCCATGAAGACGGGCGCCGCGGTGTATTCCGTCACTTCCGCCCCAGTCTCCATACATGCGTAAGCGAGTCCCTGCTCGGCGTTATCGACAATCAGTTCTTCGCCGAAGGCGTTGATGAAATGCTTGGTGCGTCCTGTGATGATAAACTTGTACGGGTCTTTGCTCGTGAACTGCACCGTGTCGCCTATGACGTATCTCCACAGTCCGCACGAGGTTGAGATTACCATGGCGTAGTTTCTGCCGGTCTCCACGCCCCATAGCGGCACGATGGCGGGGTTCTCCTTTCCGAAATCTTCCATCGGTATGAATTCGTAGAAGACGTCATAGTCGAGCATGAGGAGCATCGCCTTGTCCTCAGGGTCAGACTGTATGCCGAAGAAACCCTCCGATGCGTTGTATGTCTCCTGATAGCGCATGTCCCGCTTCGTGATGAGCTGTTCATACTGCTTTCGGTATGGCGTGAAGGCAATTCCTCCGTGGAAGAAGACCTCGAGGTCGGGCCACACCTCCTCGAGATGCTTCTTGCCCGAGATTTCCAGCACTCTTATCAGCACAGAGAGCATCCACGAGGGCACTCCGGAGATGTTAGTCACGTTCTTTTTTATCGTCTCCTGCGCTATCCTGTCGCGTTTCACCTCAAAGTCAGACAGCAGCGCCGTCTGCTTCTTCGGCACCCTGACGAGGTTCGCCAGCGGGTTGATGTTCTCTATGAGAATGGCAGAGAGGTCGCCCACGAGCGAGCCGTGTACGTTGTAGTTCGCCTGGTGTGACCCTCCGAGGATGAGGGCTTTCCCGTCGAAGATTCTCGACTGCGGGTTGTTCATCAGATAGAAGGCCACCGTATCGGTGCCTCCCTGATAGTGTATTCTCTGCAGTCCTTCGCCGGAGACGGGTATGAATTTCGACTTGTCGTTCGTCGTGCCCGACGATTTGGCATACCATCTCACCTGTCCCGGCCAGAGCACATCCTTCTCTCCGTGTCGCATACGGTCGATGTCCTGCTTCAGCGAATCGTAGTCGTTGAGCGGGACATCTGCGCAGAAAGTCTCGTAGTCTCTTATCGTCGAGAAGGCATGGTTCCTTCCGTACTCCGTGTCGTCTGCCCTTTGCAGCAGGCTTGCCAGCACGCCGCGCTGCATCTCGGCTCCGTGAGTGAGATGTCTCTGCAGCTCGCGTTGTCTCTTTGCGAAATACAGTTTCCGTGCTATCGCTGTGATGCTCATAATCTTGATTGTTATTTCTCGCGCGCCGGCCCGCCCGTCTCTCTGACGTTGCTGACGGCAGATGCCGCCGGCAGGCAGACACACATTACGCTGCAAAATTACGCATTTATGTTGAATCCACCAAATATTTCCCCCTCTTCTTTGTCATTGCCGGCATGTTGGCGGTTGTTTTACGGCAGCGGCGGTTGTTTCCGCGACATTTGTCCCGGCGTTTCTCTTCGTGCATATGGGAGCAATGCCCGCCTGGGAAAGACAAGACAGGAATCTGCCGCTGCGCCGCGTTGTGCCTACCCTTGACGATGACAAAGACAACAGGGACAACGTCTGTCAGATTGAAAGTCCGGCAAAGCGTTGTCCCCGTTGTCTTGACAATATAATAATGTGTGTGTGTTCAGAATCCCATCCTCATGCCGATGCTCACTGTCCTCGGCGCCCCCCAGTATCCTCGGAATGAGTTGATGTCGTGTGTCGCGCCGTCCGTTCCGCGTTCGATGTACGAGGTGTTGAGCAGGTTGTTGCAGGTGGCGAAGATATTGAGCGATATGCCGTAGTTCAGTCTTGTGCGCCATCCTATGGTTGCGTCAAGCAGATGGTATTCCGGCAGCCGGTATGCGTCGGGCACATTCTCCTCCGCATCAGCCGCCTCTCCTGTCCCTGTTGCCGTCGTGATGCGCGACGAGGGCTGGAAGTCGGCATACATTCGTGCGTTGTACTGCCATGCGAGATGTGCATACACCCCGTGTCCGATGTTGGCGTCGAGCTGTCCGCCGAGCTGTGTCTGCGGTGCGTCGCCCACATGCAGGCCGTCGCAGTTGATGGCGAATGTAGAGAGCTCGTCGCCGCTGAAGGAGTCATACATTATTGCCGTGCCGGTGTTCTTCCATTTCCACGACGCCGTCATGGCATAGAGTTTTGCGTCGAGCCATGATGTGACGCGCTGGCGCAGGTCGAGTTCCACGCCGCAGTGGAAAGCGTTGAGGCCCCTGATGTTGTATTTCTCCGCCGCTTCGTTGGCTCGTTTTGCAAGGCTGACGGTCAGCGTCTTGTCGTTCCACCATGTGGCGTACGCCGACACGTTGCATTCTCCGCCCCTCCATCGTGCCTTCCATCCCACTTCGGTGAGGATGTTCTTCTCGTTGACGATATCGTTGGTGATGGAGAGGTTTGACGATGCGAGGTATGTGCCGGCGTATGGCAGACGGCTGTTGTACGCGGCGTTGAGATAGAGGGAGTGTGCCACAGGCTGCTGTTCTGTCGTGAGATGATACAATATGCCGCCCTTCACGCTTGCCCCGTAGGCGTGCGCCCATTCGCTTTTCTCGCCCGTGATGTCGTTATGGCGCTGGTAGTTGCCGTTGAAAGCCGTCACTCCGACGTTGGCGTTCAGCCTGTCAGAGGTGTAGCGTGCCTGCACGAAAGCCGAAGCGTGGTGTGTGGTGCGTCCGTAGCGTGCGCCGGTATAGTCGCCCGTCGTCACCTGCTGTTTCGTCGTCGCGTCATACCATGAATCTCCGCCGAGGAGGTCGAGCACCTTCATCTTCGACCATGTGTTGTAGTATTGATACTGCAGTCCGGAAGCGAGTGTCACGCCCTGTCCGAGATGCCAGTCAGCCGTCGTTATCGCTCCCGCCTGCGTGTGTCCTGAGAGATAGTCAATCATGATGTTGCGCGACGAGCCGGCCTCCTCGTTCTCTTGTATGACAGCGTCGAAGTCGATGTGCCCGTCGGGTGTCTGATGGCTGATGATGCTCTTTGCGCCGGGCTGTGCGTAGGTCGAACGTCCTCCGCCGTCAGCAATGGCGAGATATACGGAGTTCTTCATCTCGAAGCGTTCGCCGTCGAGGATGTGCTGCAGCGTGAAATATGGTTTGTAGTAGTGGTTTCTGCCTATGGAGTAGGGATTTCCGTAGAGGAGTCCCCAGTTTTTCGAATATCCCGTTCCGTAGCGTTCCACCTCCTCTGCCGACAGCTCCGTGTTGCGCTGGTCGTGTGTCTCGGGCGATCCGAGAGCGGTGAAGACGAGCGTGTTGTGGGCGCCCAGGAGTTTGCTGACGGTCAGCATATACGACATTGTCTCCACGTCCGAGCATTCCACATACCCGTGTCCCTTGGTGTAGGAGAGCATGAGATCGACCGCCCATCCTTTTCGCAGGCTGCCCGACGAGTAGTTTATCACCCCCTTCGTCAGCCCTGTCTCTGTTGTCGATAGTGCGAATGAGGAGTGTGGCTGTCCGCTTCCGGTGCGCGTGATGATGTTCACCATGCCGCCCATGGCACAGTCGGCAAGCATCGAGGCGCCCATGCCTTTCTGCAGCTGCACCGCCCATGTGGCGTCGGCGAGACCCATCCAGTTGTTCCAGTACATCGACCCGGAGGTGAGGCCCTGGATGGGTATGCCGTTCAGCATGATGGCGATGTTGTCCTGCTTGAAGCCGCGCATGTTCAGCGTGGCGTCGCCATAGCTGCCCGTAGAGGCCGTGGCATACACGCCCGGCACGCCCTGCATCATCCCGACATAGTTCGGGTCAGTGGCGTGCAGACGTATCTGCTGCGGAGTGATGGTAGTGATGTTTAGCGGGGTCTGCCGTTCGTCAGAGAAATTGGCACGAACAGAAACTTCCTGAAGAGTGATTGTGGTGTCTTTCACCACCTCGTCAACGCCCTTGGCGCCGACAGCTGTTGCTGCGGCGAACGCGCCGAGCAATGTCAGTGTTGTCTTTTTCATAATGTTCTTCTTTCATCCAGACTGTAACTGTCGGTACCGTAGTTGCAACGGTTCTGCCCCAAAGGGGGCTTGAGGACTGTACCTCCGATCGGGAATTTCACCCTGCCCTGAAGATTAAAAAATTTGTTTTCGCATGCAAAGTTAAGGCTTTTTCCGCAAACTGCCACGCTTTCCGCACATAAAAATCGCGCCTCCGCCGCATTTTCATGCCTTTGCGCCCTCCTGCCGCCGATGACACATTATTATATTTGGCCGCAAGGTGCGTTCTCCTGCCGGCAACCGTCGTGTTCGTTTTGACGGCAAGTAGAATGCTCTGCCGGCACGGCATTTTGAAAGCACGCTGGGTGTGTGTATAAAAATTTTACGTTCTTCAGCCCGTTTTTGGCAGTGTGGAGATTATGCATTATCTTTGCAGCGGGAAAAGGGGGAAACCATAGCCGGGACCGGAAGGACAAGTCCCGGGCTGCTCTTTTATAATAGGCGAAACATGATTAATAATGAATATGAGATTTGAAATGAAACTGCTTATCGCTTGTTGTGGCCTCGACTGCGAGAAATGCGAGGCACGCATAGCCACTCTTGACGACGACGACCGTCTGCGAGAGAAAGTGGCAAAAGAATGGGGCGAGATGAACCAGATGGAATTACAGCCTGAATGGATCAACTGTCTGGGTTGCCGTACGGAAGGGTGTAAGACCTTTTATTGCAGCGACATGTGCAAAATCCGGAAATGTGTAATGCAGAAAGGATACAACACCTGTGGCGACTGTTCGGAGATGCAGACATGCGGCATCTTGGGCGAACTGGCGACGAACGCCCCCGAGGTTTATGCGAATCTGAATGGTGAGTGATATATTTTAAGACAAATGACAAGAGTTATTATCGGATTAGTATTACAGAAAGGATTTGGCAAATATGAAAACTGACAATATCATCATCAAGAACGCACACACCAACAATCTTAAAAATATCGACATTGAACTGCCCAAACACAGCATCGTCGTGTTTACGGGAGTGAGCGGTAGCGGCAAGTCGTCGCTGCTCTTCGACACGATATATACTGAGGCGCAACGTCAACTTATTGAGACTTTCAGTTCGTTTGCCAGAGCACGTTTGCCCAAGCTGTCACGACCCGACGTGGATGAGATAAAGCACCTCTCCACGCCTATTGTGATAGACCAGAAGAAGATGGGCAATAACTTGCGGAGCACCGTGGGAACTGCCACCGAGTTGGCAACGTATATCCGGCTGCTTTATTCGCGCGTCGGTCAGCCGATGCTCCATCTTCCTTCCTTTGCCTTCTCGTTCAACCATCCCGAAGGCATGTGCCCGCATTGTCAGGGACTTGGCAAGGAGGTGAAGATAGACGTTGACTTGTTTCTCGACAAGGAGAAATCATTGCGTGAAGGTGCTTTGCTGCATCCTAATTATAAGCAGAACTCATATCTGCTCAAGGAACTTCTAAAATATGGCATCTTCGATAATGACAAGCCGCTGAAGCACTGGAGCGAAGAAGAGCTGCACAAACTGTTGTATAGCAAACCCATCGACCTCGACAAGTCGAAGACGGGACTGTCCTACAACCGCTATCACGAAGGTATCATCACCAAACTGGAACGCACCATCATCGAGAAAGCTATAGACGAGAAGATTGAGGACGAGCAGAATGCCCGCGACAAGTTTTTCACTTATCGCGTTTGTGAGCATTGCCATGGTAGCCGAATCAACGAGCGTGCCCGCAGTGTGAAGATTGGCGAGAAGAGCATCGACCAGATATTCAGTATGGAATTGTCGGATGTGTGGGAGTTCTTCAAGAATATGGAGACGAATATGGATAATGATGAGGCAAGGGAGATGGCTTTGCCCATCTTGCGTAAAGTAAACTATATCCTCAGTCAGTTGGTAAATATTGGTGTGGGTTATCTATCCCTCGACCGCCCTGTATCTACATTGTCGGGAGGCGAGAGCCAGAGGGTAAAGATGGCCCGTCAGCTTGATTGCGACCTTACCGACCTTATCTATGTGCTCGATGAGCCAAGCATAGGTCTGCATCCACGAGATAATGAACGACTAATCGAGTTGATGAAAGATCTGAGAGACCGTGGCAACAGCGTCTTTGTCGTTGAGCATGACCCGGATATCATCCTTTCGGCAGAATGGGCTTTGGATATGGGGCCTAAGGCTGGAAGTAAGGGCGGACAAGTGATGTATAATGGTCCTATTGAGGGGTTGGCTGGCTCTTGCGGACTGACGGGCAAATGCTTGCGCGAACGACAGCGGGAGGCAACGCAGGATAGGCAACGCAGGACATTCAGCGAATGTTTCATCATTGAGAATGCTTCGGTCAACAACCTGAAGAATATCACGGTGCACATCCCCAAAGGTGTGCTCACTTGTGTCACGGGTGTAGCCGGATGTGGCAAGAGTAGCCTGATTCATGGTTGCTTTGTTCCTCAGCATCCCGAGGCCATCGTCATCGACCAGCAGCCGATAGGACGAACATCCCGAGGGAACATTGCATCATACATAGGCATCTTCAATCATCTGCGACAGTTCTTTGCCCAAGAAAACAATGAGAACGTTTCGTTGTTCAGCTTCAATGCCGCCGGCGCTTGCCCGAAGTGTGAGGGTCGTGGCTATCTGAGCTTTGAGATGAATTTCCTTGATGCCGTCAAGACCCGATGCCCGGAATGTGAAGGCATGAGATACAACAAGAAGGCTCTGGGCTATCTGTATCGTGGAAAGAATATCGCCGAGGTGCTCGACATGACAGTAGAGGAAGCTCTTGATTTCTTTGCAGAAGAGAAGAAAATTACTCGTTATCTGTTGCTTCTGCAAGAAGTTGGCCTTGACTATCTTAAACTTGGTCAGACTCTAAGCTCGTTGTCGGGTGGCGAGAACCAACGACTGAAGATTGCGACCGAATTGCGCAAAAAGGGAAACATCTATGTCATGGATGAGCCTACCACAGGACTGCACATGAACGATATTGATTGTTTCTACAAGATTGTCAGCAAACTCGTTGATGCAGGCAATACAGTCGTTATCATTGAGCATAATCTCGACATCATCCGACGTGCCGACTGGATAATCGACCTTGGTCCTGAGGGCGGCAGGAATGGAGGAGAGGTGCTGTTTGAAGGCACTCCCGAAGACCTGATGTCTTGTCCCCGTTCCATTACTGCAAGATACATTTGATTTGTACAGATGGATGGCGGACATGGTGCTTCGTTTCTTGAATCATTGCAAAAAACAATTTCAGCAGGAATTTATAAAAACAGATAAATAGTTTGACATGAAGAAAGTATTGTATGTATTGCTGCCGCAGTTTGCGGAGCATGAGTTGCCGTATCTCACCCAGCCGTTGCGCTCGGATGCCACGGCGATGAAGGAGCATCCGAAGTATGAGAACAAGATTGTGGCTGAGTCGATGGAGCCCGTTGAGGCTATCAGCGGTTTCCGTCTGCTGCCCGACTATACATTTGAGACCATCCCCGACGACTATGCAGCCTTGGTACTCATAGGAGGATATGGGTGGAAGAGCGAGGCGGCGGAACGTGTTGCTCCGCTCGTTGCCGATGCTATCAGGAAAGGGCGCATAGTAGGCGCCATCTGCAATGCGGTTTCCTGGATGGCGGGCAAGGGATTCCTCAACGGTATCCGCCACACGGGCAATGGCATTGAGCAGCTTCAGCTGTGGGGAGGCGAGGCATACACCAATGCCGCGGGCTATGTCAACGCACAGGCTGTGAGCGACAGAAACATAGTCACGGCAAATGGCAGCGCCAGCCTTGAGTTTGCATGCGAGATACTCACATTGCTCAAAAACGACGAGCCGAAGGAGATAGAGATGTACAAGACCTTCTACAAGATGGGGCTTGTGGAGTTTGCCAAGATGATGTCGCAGGCGAAACCTCGTTTCACGTTCAATACCGTAGGGCTCTTCACCACAGACAATGCCAGCGTGGTGGCGTTCTATCGTGACATCTTCGGTTTCAAGACAGGGTGGAACGGCACCGACCCGAATGTAGAGATGACACTCGGCGCATCGCGCATCATCCTTTTCCCCCGCGACACATTCGAACAGATGACATCCCATGAGTATGCCTACCCCGACGGCACCAACGGCACCATAGAACTGTCCTTCGATGTCCCCACCTTTGCCGACGTTGACAAGGAGTATGACCGTGCGGTGAGCATGGGGGCGAAGCCTATTTTCTCCCCTACGACAGAGCCTTGGGGACAACGCACCTGCTATGTTGCCGACCCGGAAGGCAATCTGATAGAGATATCTTCGTTTGTAGAATGATATTTGAAACTATTGTTGTCCGCTAAAACTTCGTCACTCTCGTATGCGTATATGCATGGACATGTAAGTTTCGAAAAATAAAAATTTGGGCTGATTCCTATTCGCGGAG
>SFIS01000025.1 GCA_004555245.1 Bacteroidales bacterium | reverse complement strand
CACGATGAAGCAGGGTGATGCATTGCCGACATTGAAGGCTGAGTACAGTGGTTTCAAGAACGGTGAGACAGAAGCGGTTCTTACGAAGAAACCTACGCTTACGACAACGGCCACTTCGTCAAGCGATCCTGGTGAATATGAGGTGACTGTCTCTGGTGCAGAGGCTCAGAACTACGAGATTAGTTATAAGCCTGGTAAGATTATTGTGACACAAACAGTTGGGATAGAAACAGTTCAAGTTAATAGTAATCTTTTCGACATTTATAATCTCCAAGGTAAGGTGGTCCGAAAGAATGCTAAAGATTTAAATGGTCTTCCTAAAGGAATTTATATAGTGAAAGGACAGAAGCTTATAGTAAAATAGTCTTATATCGGTAATCATTTGATTAATAACAGATAGAAACCTATATTTTAACAGCAGTCATATACTTCTTGAAAGATGTATGACTGCTGTTTTTTAGTTCATTGCCTCCAACTCATTTTTAATATCTTTTTAATCTTTCGACTAAAGTCGGAAGATCTTTTGACTATAGTCGGAAGATGTTTTGACTTAAGTCGAAAAGTGCAAAAGGGCATTATAGTGTCCTGCAAGATAGTCAAAGTGAGAAGGCAAGAAAGTTATATTGGGAATGCAAGATAGTCATAGTGGGAATGCAAGATAGTCATAGTGAGCCTGCAAGATAGTCATAGTGGGAAGGCAATATAGTCATAGTGGGAATGCAAAATAGTCATAGTGAGCCTGCAAGATAGTCATAGTGGGAATGCAAGAAAGTCAAAGTGAGCCTGCAAGATAGTCAAAGTGAGCCTGCAAGATAGTCTTAGTGAGCTTGCAAGATAGTCAAAGTGAGAAGGCAAGATAGTCATAGTGGGAATGCAAGATAGTCATAGTGAGCCTGCAAGATAGTCATAGTGAGAATGCAAGATAGTCAAAGTGAGCCTGCAAAATAGTCAAAGTGAGCCTGCAAGATAGTCATAGTGAGAAGGCAAGATAGTCAAAGTGAGAAGGCAAGATAGTCATAGTGGGAGTGCGGAAACAGATGTTTCGGTCGCTTTGTGACACTGATTCCGCACAGTGAATAGAGCCTGTAGTGGTCACGTATGCACTCTGTAGTTGTCGTGATGACTACCCGTAGTTCTTGCGTTTTGAGCATGTTGTCGCAGCGGGATGACCAGACGGCTATGGTCATGAAACAGGAAAGCCCTGCACCATTGGCGGCGCAGGGCTTTCGTTTGAATGTGTATTTTTGAAATAAATTAGTCGAGCTGGATAGGTTTGTATTCCGGCACGAGAAGTTTCATGACGCTCCATCCGATGAGATAGGCAACGGCGCAGATGCTGAAGATTATCATGTAGCCGGCGGGTTTGCCTTCAAAGCCCATGAACTGGAATGCCGCACCTTGGTGGTCAGCGTATGTGAAGAGCATTCCCGAGCCTTTGTTGATGAGGAACGAGCCAACGCCGCCTGCCATAGAACCGATGCCGGTGATAGTTGCCACGGCTGATTTCGGGAACATATCGCCAGTAGTTGAGAAGATGTTTGCAGACCATGCCTGATGTCCCGCACCTACGAGACCGATGATGATTGCAGGCCACCATGCGCTGTATTGTCCCATGGGCTGTGCGAAGAGGGCGAGGAAGGGGAAGAAGGCGAAGATGAGCATGGCGCGCATACGGCCCTTGTAAGGATTCATCCCTTTTTTCTCGACGAAGAGTTTGGGGAGGTAGCCGCCGAACATGGAGAGGATGGTGACAATGGCGTAGAGAGTGAAGATGAGTGTGATTGCCATTGCAGAATCAGAGGTGTAGCCGTATTGGTCGGAGAAATATGCCGGTGCCCAGAAGAGGAAGAACCACCACACGCCGTCGGTCATGAATTTTCCGAATACGAACGACCATGTCTGACGATAGGTGAAGGCTTCGAGAATGCCCATCTGCCGCTCCTGTTTCTCTTCTTTCGCTTCAGGAGATGCTTTGTGTTCGTCGTCCTGGTTGATATACAGGCGTTCCGCATCGTTCACGTGGCTGCTCTTCTCCGGTTTGTCATAGACGAAGATCCAGATGCCTGCCCATATAAAGCCGAGTGCACCGATGATGACGAATGCCATCTCCCATCCCATGGCTCTTGCGAGGAGAGGTATGGTCATTGGTGCTGCGAGTGCTCCGACTGATGCGCCGGAGTTGAAGATGGACGTAGCGAAAGCGCGGTCTTTCTTCGGGAAATATTCTGCAGTGACCTTTATGGCAGCGGGGAAGTTGCCTGCCTCGCCGAGTGCGAGTATGCAACGGCAGAAGAGGAAGGCGTACATGCTGATGGTTGATATAGCCAGCGCCGCGTCGCCCGTAGCGCCGATGAGGGCTTCTTTAGAGGTGAAGTCTCCGCCCATCCATCCTTCGGTGAAAATGCCGCAGAATGCGTGGAGCACCGCTCCGAGCGACCATACCACAATAGCCCAGAGATAACCTTTCTTTGTTCCCATCCAATCGACGAAGCGTCCGGCGAAGAGGTTGGCAACGGCATAGAAGATAGAGAAGACGGCAGTGATGTTTCCGTAGGTGTTGTCATCCCAATGGAACTCGGGTGCGATGAAGTCTTTCCATGTCAATGACAGGACCTGACGGTCCATATAGTTCACTGTTGTCGCGAAGAACAACATGGCACACATGACCCAACGCCAGTTGGTCATCTTTGATGTTTTGATGTTACTCATTTTTGTATTTTTGATTAGATTTTAGTTAGCTCAGTTTGTAGGTTTATGCAAAATTAGTGTTTTATTTCAGAATTGAAAAATAATCTCTCCCGAAGCTTTTCTTGTTTATGGTTTTTTAACTATTGGCGAGGGCACTCTGCATTGCGACATAGGGGCAGGGTGGGGGGCTCTCGTGCTGCATGTCGCACTTGCAGGTTATGTCAGTGCCCGCCGCCGTGACGTTTCATTTTTTTGACTTGGTTCCTGACTGGATGATGTCCGCCGCTTTCTGCGCTTTGAGATTGGCGAGTTCTGCCGACTGTTTGCGGTGCATGTGAATCTGTCTGCCGTCTTGTCTGCGCAGAATGAGCGAATCGTCAGAGAGGAAGACGAAGCTGAGCGTGTCGTACGTAGCCGGCATATTTCTCGTGTTGTATTGTGCGGGTCTGTTGTCTGCCGTGTCCCTGACGCTTGTGAGTATGAGTTGTCCGTTCCGGCATATCCAGTTGGTGTATCGTTTCACTTCGGGGTATTCTACGGGGCTGTCATCGTGAAGGCTTGACTTGTTTCTGACGAATCCGACGGGCGACGCGACGCTTGAGCGTTTCAGGGTGAATCCGTATTCTCTCGGCACCATATATGCCTCTTTGAGCGAATCGGGCAGCTCTGAGAGTTTTTGCCTCATCGCCCTTGGCGAGAGTTTCGATTTGTCTTTCCATGACGGGCGTACGGGATAGGTCCATGTGCCCTTCAGCTGGTCGAGGTTGACCACCATCGTCGCCTCGGTAGTGTCGTTTGGGTTAAGGATGATGCCTACCCAGTCGCCGAGTGACGGTCGTCCTATCACTTTGCCGGTGGCCTGGGCTGTCACGATGTTGTAGGAGACAGGGTCGGCACCACGGGTGAATGGCAGGAAGACGAGAACGGAATCTGTGGTGCCGTCGCACGTCAGGCCGTATATCATACTGTCGGGAGGCGAGACGGTGTCAACGGCTGACGGCGTGTCATCTGCCGGGGTCTGTCTGCATGATGAGGGGAAGATGGTGAGCAGAACAGTCACTGCGAGCAAGAGAGGCGAATTTTTCATCATGTGGGTATCTGTGATTGATTTATGTTCAGATTGTTTGTTTTTGTTTCCGTATGGCGCATACAGGCTTCTTTTTCATAAGGAAAACCTTGTCTAATACTTATTGATAATGCAAAGTTATGAATAATTTCAAAAATAAAGTTGAATGAAGTTTGTTTTTTCTTTTTTTTTTACTAATTTTGCCGCATGATACACTTCTGCACAATATGTATGATATAAGATGTGGGCATAGATATTTATGTAGGTTTGCGCATCCGGTTTCGTCATGTGTTGACAGAATATCGACAGTCTGACAGTCGGGAGTGATTTCGTATCATGAAGACAATATAAATCTCTCTGATTTATGAAAAGGAAAATACAGTTCAGTCTCGTCTATCGAGACATGTGGCAGAGCTCGGGTAAGTTTCAGCCACGCAAGGATCAGTTGGAGCGTATCGCCCCGGTAATCATCGAGATGGGTTGTTTCTCTCGCGTGGAGACTAACGGTGGTGCCTTTGAGCAGGTGAATCTTCTTGCCGGAGAGAATCCCAACGATGCAGTACGTGCATTCTGCAGGCCTTTCAACGAGGCAGGGATAAAGACGCACATGCTTGACCGCGGTTTGAATGCGTTGCGAATGTATCCTGTTCCTGACGATGTGCGCCGTCTGATGTATCGTGTGAAACATGCGCAGGGAGTTGACATACCCCGTATCTTCTGCGGTCTGAACGACGAGCGCAATATCATCCCTTCAATCCGCTGGGCAGCCGAGGCAGGCATGACGCCGCAGGCTACGCTGTGCATCACGTCATCGCCCGTCCACACCGTGGAGTATTATGCGGCAAAGGCCGACCTCTTTGTAGAGGCAGGCGCGACGGAGATCTGCCTGAAGGACATGGCGGGAATAGGACGTCCGCGCTTCCTCGGCAGACTGACGAAGGCCATAAAGGACAAACACCCGGATGTCATCATAGAGTATCACGGCCACACAGGCCCCGGACTGTCGATGGCGAGCATCCTTGAGGTTTGCGAGAACGGTGCGGATGTCATAGACACCGCTATCGAGCCGCTGTCATGGGGCAAGGTGCACCCGGACATCATCTCTGTGAGAGAGATGCTGGCAGATGCCGGCTTCGATGTGCCGGAGATAAACATGAACGCATACATGAAGGCCCGCACGCTGACACAGGAGTTCATTGACGACTGGCTGGGATATTTCATCAACCCGACAAACAAGCACACATCCTCGCTACTGCTCGGCTGCGGTCTGCCCGGCGGCATGATGGGTTCGATGATGGCAGACCTCGGGGGCATACAGGGCGTGATAAACAACCTGCGCAAGAAGAAGGGCGTGGCGGAACTGACGACCGACGATATGCTGGTGGCACTTTTCAACGAAGTGGAGTACGTATGGCCAAAGGTGGGCTATCCTCCTCTCGTCACGCCATTCTCACAGTATGTGAAGAATATCGCGCTGTTCAACCTCCTCACCATCGAGCAGGGCAAGGGCAGATATGTCATGATGGACGATTCTGTCTGGGGAATGATACTCGGCAAGAGCGGCAAGATACCGGGCACTATTGCGCCCGAGCTGGTAGAGCTTGCCAAGCAGAAAGGCTATGAGTTTGTTGACGCCGACCCGCATACTTTCTATCCCGATGCTCTTGACAGTTTCCGCGAAGAGATGGAGAAGAACGGATGGGACTGTGGCAAGGACGACGAAGAGCTGTTTGAACTTGCCATGCACCCGGAGCAGTATCGCAACTACAAGAGCGGACAGGCAAAGAAAAACTTCCTTGCCGACCTTGACAAGGCAAAGGCAGCACGCCTGCAGGCTAACGGGCCGAAACTGTCGCCCGAGGAACTGTCCGCCTTCAAGCATGCAAAGGCTGACGCCGTCGTGGCGCCCGAGGCCGGACAGCTGTTCTATGAGATAAGAGGCGGCTCTGACGGGACACCGGCTGTCGAGCCTGCGATAGGAAGGAAATATGAGCCCGACGAACTGTTGTGCCATATCCTCACGCCATGGGGCGAGATAGCCGAGGTGCCGGCATGTGTCGGCGGCACTCTTGTCGATCTGAAAGTAAGGCAGGGAGGAAAGGTGCAGCGGGGTGCTACTATCGCGTGGATAGAACGCCCGCAATAATTTTCCTATTTGAGTGTCGCAGGTTGATAACTTGCGAATAGTTAACGAGTTGACAAGTTGACGAGGAAAACGAGTTGTCGTAAAAATAAAAACGTCCGCTTGTTTGCTGACAGTATGTCACAGACATGCAGAACTTGAGTCTTCTTACTTAACCGGACACCAAACCGATGATTGACTACGAAAGAATAATAGACTTTTTCTATCCCGAAGCAGGCAGGCTTCGGGATATTCTTTGTGAACACAGCCGCTGTGTCGCAGAGTATGCGGCGGTTATTGTAGATGCAAGACCCGAACTTCACGCAGACCGCGATTTTGTCTTCGCCGCAGCAATGCTTCATGACATAGGGATAAGAGAGTGTGATGCTGACGGCATCTGCTGTTTCGGCAAACTGCCGTATATATGCCATGGCGTTACAGGAGCAAGGATGTTGCGGGAGAACTACCGCAGATGGTTCAATGACATCTCTGACATAGAACCGTATGCCCGTGTGTGTGAACGACATACGGGTGTCGGACTGACAAGGGAGATGATAGTCGAGCGCAACCTGCCCCTGCCCGTCCGCGACCTCGTGCCGGAGACAGTGGAGGAGGAGATTGTCTGCTATGCCGACAAGTTCTTCTCAAAGACACGCCCGACGGAGCAAAAGCCGCTGAAGCGTGTAATCGCCTCTCTGTCGAAGTTCGGCAAGGGAAATGCCGAGAAGTTCATGGCGTGGCATGAGAAGTTTGAAGGATGAGCAGAAAAGCGCGAAAGGAATTATGTCACAGTAACAGGCAGATGAAGGAAACGACGGCTTGTGAATATAAAGAAATTATAATTTTTTTGTACAGGTACACGTTATTAGGTTTTTTATTTGTAACTTTGCAAAATGATTGTGCGTATGGCGGGCGGTGCCGGAAGATGCTCTGCCGCCAAATGAAAAATCAGACGCCCTGATGCTCTTATGTTTTCCTTTAACGGGCGTATCAGAAACGTGTAAGATAAATGAACAGAAGAACTGTCATATTTGTTTTTAGCTTCATGGTGATTGTCGCCTTGGCGGGCAGCAGCAGGCTGCCGTTAGGGACGGTCTTGCATCATGCGGCGGGATTGTCGTTGCATCTGACGGGAGACACGGCTGACAGTGTCGCACAAGACAGCATGCAGGCTGCCCTGCCTGCGTTGCGTGGTGCGGCTGACAGCACGGTGGCAATACCGGATTCCATAATGCTGCCGACAGAAAACGCAAACACATCCGAGGACGATTCTATTGCTCTTGCCATCCGGCTCCACAACAAGGCTGTGGACGACTCGCTGCGTCTGGATTCCATCAACCGAAGGAAGAAGAACGGCATCGACGCCCCGGTGGTGTATTCGGGAAACGACTCGCTCGTGTATATCGCATCGTCAAACACGGCGCATATCTTTGGCGACGCTAAGGTGGACTACGAGAACATGAAACTCGAATCAGAACGCATATACATGAGTCTCGATTCGAGCATCGTACATGCTGAAGGCGTGACAGACACGGCAGGCGTGACAACCGGCACGCCCATCTTCAATATGGGCAAGGACAAATACGAGAGCGACCGTATGTCGTTCAATTTCAAGACGAAAAAAGGCCTGATAAACAGCGTCTATACGCAACAGGAAGACGGTTTCATGACAGCACAGCTGTCAAAGCGCGACAGCTCCGGCGTGGTGTATATGCAGAAAGGCAGATACACGACATGCGACGACGAGCATCCCGACTTCTACATCGCACTGTCAAGGCTGAAGATGCGTCCCGGCAAGGATGTCGTCTTCGGACCGGCACACCTCGTGGTGGCAGACGTGCCGTTGCCTCTCGCCATACCCTACGGCTTCTTCCCGTTCACCAGCAGCTATTCGTCAGGATTCATAATGCCGACATACGGCGACGAGATGTCGCGAGGCTTTTATCTCCGCGACGGCGGCTACTATCTCGCCATCAGCGACAAAATGGACCTGAAACTTCTCGGAGAGATATACACCAAAGGCTCGTGGGGCTTGTCCGCCGCCAGCAACTACAAGAAACGCTACAAATACTCCGGCTCGTTCTATGCCTCGTACCTCAACACAAAGACCGGCGACAAGGGTCTGCCGGACTATGCCGAGGAGAAGAGTTTCAAGATACAGTGGACCCACAGGCAGGACGCCAAGGCAAACCCGTACAACACGCTTCAGGCAAGTGTCAACTTTGCCACCACCAGTTATGAGCGCAGCAACCTCACGTCGGCTTACAACCCGCAGGCGATGACACAGAGTACGCGAACATCATCTGTCAGCTGGAGCACGACATTCTCGAGTCTGGGCATGTCGTTGTCAAGCACATTCAACCTCTCGCAGAATATGCGCGATTCATCAATCAGCATCACTCTGCCCGACCTGAACATATCCGTCTCGCGCTTCTATCCTCTTAAACGTAAGCATGCGGCAGGAAAAGAGAGATGGTACGAGAAGATATACATGAGCTATACGGGACATATCTCGAACTCCATAACGTCGAAAGAGAGCGAGATTCTGCACAAGTCCATCACGAAAGACTGGCGCAACGGATGGCAGCACACCATTCCTATCGGCGGCTCGTTCACGCTGTTTGACGTCGTAAACGTCACACCGTCGTTCAACCTGACCGACCGCACATATTTCACGAAAATAGACAAGTCGTGGGACGACGTGGCAAAGACAGAGGTGGCAGACACCGTCAGCGGATTCTATAATGTATATAACTGGAACTTCAGCCTCCAGGCATCTACACAAATCTACGGCTTCTTTGTCCCCAGCCGAAAACTCTTCGGAGACAAGGTAGAGGCCATCCGGCATGTCCTGAAACCGTCTGTCAGCTTCAGTTATGCGCCTGACTTCTCCTCGCACAGATACGGCTTCTGGGATTCATACCAGAAGACAGACGCTGACGGAAATGTCTCTCTTGTCGAATACTCGCCCTATTCAAGCATGCTGTACGGCACCGTGTCGCAGGGAAAGACGGGAAGCATCTCTGTCGATATCGGCAACAACATCGAGATGAAGATAAAGTCTGACAAGGACACGACGGGATTCAAGAAAATCAGCTTGATAGACGAACTGGGACTTGCAATGTCCTATAATCTCGCAGCAAAGGAACGCCCGCTCTCTGACCTTACCATGCGCCTGCGTCTGAAATGGTGGAAGAACTATACGTTCAACATGAACGCCGTCTTTGCGACATACGCCTACGAACTGGACGAAAACGGCAAGCCATATATCGGGACAAGGACGGAATATAGCTACGGACGTTTCGGACGTTTCCAGGGAATGTCGCAGAATATCTCTTACACTCTCAATCCGGAGAAGATACGGAAACTCTTCGGACGGGGCGATGACGACGAGAAAGACAAAGACAAGGCCAAGAACAATGGCGAGGGCGAGGACGACGACGATATGGGCGTGGAGACAAATATCGACGAGAACCTGCAGCGCGGACAGAATGCCGCACGGCAGGCAAAATCCGGGAAGGCGGAGACGGACGAAGACGGATACATGACGTTTTCAATGCCATGGTCGCTCACTTTCGGATATGGCATCACGATGAGAGAGAACACGGGCGGCGAGTTCAACACGAAGTCGATGCGATACCCTTACAAATTCACGCAGACACTGAATATGTCGGGAAACATACGCATCTCTGACGGATGGAACATCTCCTTCTCTTCAGGCTATGACTTCGATTTCCACAAACTCTCCATGACAACGGCATCGCTCTCGCGCGACCTCCATTGCTTCAGCATGGCATGCTCTGTAGTGCTCGCACCTTATACATCATACAACTTCACTTTCCGCTGTAATGCGGCAACCCTGACTGACGCGCTGAAGTATGACAAGCGGAGCGGTATTTCAAATTCAGTGAAATGGTATTGATGACTCAAAACTTCGATGCCCGCATGATGACGGGACGGACAGATGACACAGATGCAACAGGGACATCTGTGTCATTTGCGGATAATACAGACAGACGCAAAACAGCAGAAGGAACAAAATAAAAGACAGGATGATACAGGATTTGGCACTCATATTGGTTGTGGCTGGCATAGTGACACTGTTGTTCAAGAAACTGCGGCAGCCTCTCGTTTTGGGATATATCGTTGCAGGCTTTCTTGTCTCGCCCCACATGCCCTACCTCTTTTCGGTGGTGTCTAAAGATAACATACACGAATGGGCGGACATCGGCGTGATGTTCCTCCTCTTCTCTCTCGGTCTCGACTTCTCTTTCAAGAAGATACTCAAGATGGGTGCGGCACCGGTCATCTCAGCCATCACGATAGTGATGTGTATGATGATGTCCGGCTATAGTGTAGGTCAGCTGTTCGGCTGGACACAGACAGACTGCATTTTCCTGGGCGGAATGTTGGCGATGTCTTCCACGACAATCATATATAAGGCTTTTGACGATCTCGGACTGCGGCAGCAGCGTTTCGCCTCGTTAGTGATGAGTGTCCTCATTCTCGAAGACATCCTCGCCATTGTGATGATGGTGATGCTGTCTGCGGTGGCGACAGGCGGAAGCCCGGACAGCGGAGAGATGCTGATGTCGGTAGTGAAGATTGGCTTCTTCCTCATCCTGTGGTTCGTGGTCGGCATATTCGCCGTACCGCTGCTGCTGAAGAATGTCAGGAAACTGATGACGTCAGAGACACTGCTGATTGTTTCCTTGGGTCTTTGCTGCCTGATGGCTGTCGTGTCAGAAGAGGCGGGGTTCAGCAGCGCATTCGGAGCCTTTGTCATGGGCAGCATTCTGGCGGAGACGGTGGAGGCAGAAAAGGTGGAGCGTGTGATAGACCCTGTGAAGAATCTCTTCGGGGCGATATTCTTTGTCTCTGTCGGTATGCTGGTCGAACCGGCGGTATTGGTGGATTATGCCGTTCCGATAGCGGCTATTGTGCTCACCATACTTCTCGGGCAGGCCGTCTTCGGCACCCTGGGATTTTTTCTCTCAGGACAGACGCTCCACACCTCGGTGCGATGCGGATTCTCGATGGCACAGATAGGCGAGTTTGCTTTCATCATCGCATCGCTGGGCATGTCGCTGCATGTCATAGCCGATTTCCTGTATCCTGTCGTCGTCGCTGTCTCGGTCATCACCACATTCCTCACGCCATACATGATACGCGGTGCAGAGCCGTTCTACCGTATGCTTGAACGTCACCTCCCGTCGTCGCTTATCGTTCAGATCAACAGCCTCACCTCGCGTGTCCACGATTTCTCTCCTACCCACGCCCTCACTTCTGCCAATATCCGACAGCTGTGGCACCGCCTGTTGCGGGCGATGCTGGTGAATACGGTGGTCTATACTATATTGATGGTAGCAGTGACTTATGTCATGCTGACTTTCTTCCTGCTCTTCTCACGCTCGCTGTTGCCGCACTGGTGGGCAAACGGCGTGACGGGCGTAGTGACCGTGATGTTGCTCGCGCCTTTCATGCGTGCCATCGTGATGAAGAAGAACCATAGCGGCGAATGGCAGAAACTCTGGCATCAGTCGTATCTGAATCGTCTGCCGCTTGTGTTCACCATAGTGCTGCGTTCGGCTATCTGTCTCGCATTCCTGTTCTACATCTGTAACTATCTCGCACGTTTTGCCAATGCACTCGTGCTGTTGCTTGGCGTGATGGTCATAGTGATGGTTGTGTTGTCGAGAAGCGTGAAGCAGCGCAGCATCCGTCTCGAACGACTTTTCATAAGTAACCTGCGCTCAAGAGACGTTGCGGCCCAGGTGAAGGGCACACAGCTTCCGTCGTATGCCAACCATCTTGTCGAAAGGTCGTTGAACCTTGCAGAGGTAGTGGTGCCGGAGAACTCGCTATGGGCAGGGAAGACACTCGCAGAACTAAGTCTCGCACCACGTTTCGGAATACATGTCAGCAGTGTGCTGAGAGGCGGGAAACGCCATAATATCCCGAACGGAACAGAGCGTATCTTCCCTAACGACAAGCTGCAGATAATTGGTACGGACGCCCAACTGGCACAGTTGTCCCGTGTTGTCGAACAGGCTGTAGTGCCGGATGATGACCGTGATTTCATCGACCGCGAGATGATTCTCAGACAGGTCGTACTGACACGTCTCTCGCCTTTTGTCGGGAAGAAACTGTCCGAGAGCCGTCTGAGGGAAGACTACGAGCTGCTTGTCGTGGCTATCGACCAAGGACAGCTGAACCTGACTCATGTCGAGCCGTCTCATGTCTTCCGGCACGGCGACATCGTATGGATGGTAGGCGAAAAGACATCATTCGAAAGAGCTGGGCTTTAGGCACATAGCGACTGTAGCATTGCGTATGTATGCAGCGTTATTGTCTCCGTGCTTGAACAATAATTGTTTTTCTTGTTTTGATTCTCAATGTGTTGCAGACGGCCGTCTGATGTGTTGTTACCACAATGTTCCCAAACCATAACATCTTTGGCAATTGATTCCCAAGAGGCGGCAGTGAGACTTTATACGACAGAACGGCAATTTGTAGCTGTTTACACTTCAAATTGCCGTTTTTACCATTATCACTTTCTAATCTGTTCTTGTGCAACTCTGATTGCATCAATACTAAGTTCATCATCGCCCACAGCATCAAGAACTCTGTCTGCTAACCACAACGTCAACATTTCCTTCTCGTCCTGATGCAGGTATTCTGCAAGCTTTATTACATGTTCGCGCTTTGCCCGTCTTTCACCTCGTTCAATTTTGCTGAACATGGGCGTATCAATCTCTAATAGTGCAGCCAATTGTCGTTGCAGCACTCCTTGCTCATCTCTAAGCTCTCTTATTTTCTTTCCGAATATCATATCCGTACCTTTTACTAATCAAAGAAAATGAATCCATTTCTCATCACAAGATGATTGAAGGGATTGCTGTCGGCAATCTCCTGCAGAGAGAAATTAGGGTCAAAGACGTTGCTTATCTTTAGTAAGTCTTTGATGACCCTTGATTTCTGTGCTATTGTTGAGCCACTTGTCCCAAAATACTCTGCGATTTCAGCGGATGATGTATTCAGCCGAGAACTTTTGCTGAACATGAAGTTGATGCTGCAGATGGTATATACTGACGCAGCAGCCCAAATCTCAATCCTTCCGGTCTGTAGCGGACAGGAACGCTTGCGTCCCAGTTTCTGCACAAGTTTTGTACACAGTTCAGCGCACTCGTCATCCAAGTGCTCATTACAAAATGCGGTAGCAAGTTCTATAACCCTTGCTTCTCTTTCTTTTAGTTGTTGCTTGTCCATTTGTATATTGTTTTCTTGTTTTATACTTCGACTAAAAACTCGACTAAACTATCGAAAAATAACTACTTTTACAACTAGAAACTCTCAATTAGTCATTTTCAAGTCGTTATTAGTCTTTTTCTAGTCATTTATCCTTTTACTAGTCATTTTTTAGTCATTTTCTACTCATTTACATGCAAACCATAACTTTCCTCTAAGAACGACAGAGCCTTCAGTATTCATTTCGCTAAGGATATTGCCAAGTAAACGAAGGTTTTTCTCTTGACTATTTCTTTGAGGTAGTACATCTTTGAGATAATCCAGCAGGGAATTCTTTTTCGTACCTTCCTCTCCAGCATTCTGAATGAACTGCAAAGCCATCTGTTTTATCTTATCGCGTTCAAGTCCTTTCACCTTGGTATATTCCGGCAATTGTTTCGTTTGCCTTGCTATGCTCAAGGATATGGTCAGGTCTGGATATTCACCCTCTACCAATCCTCGTTCCAAAAGTTTTTTGGCATCACTTTCACTCAGTCGATGCCCTTTCTGCACAGCATCAAGCAAGATACAGTCTTCCAATGACAAGTCTTTGTTCTCTTTCAGAAGTCTGGTATACTTCTCATTGATGGCGTTACCATACAGACGGACGGCAACCTCCTTGTTTGTAGCATCAATCTCATAGTCAGGCATAGGGAAATGACGTTTCCATTGCTCATTGAATATCTTGCGGATGCCACGGCCAACGATGTCAATCATATTGAAATTCACCATCGCATTGCAAAGACACTCATTGCGGTAGTGACGCTGTGGTCCATGTGTAGCCAATGCCTTTTGCAGGGAGCCTGGAATAAAGCTGCCACCATTGGCGTAATATAGGAATCCTGGATTCTCTACCAGATTGATTCTCTCTTGCAGGGTATAATCCTGATGTGCGATACAGTTATGAAGCACTTCGCGCATGGAATAGTCATCGTATTGCTGCATCACATCTGGGAACATTGTGCCGCCGGGCATTTCACGCATTGTCAGGTTATGTACTTTGGCAAGTATCTGGTCAACTGTCAAGATGAATGGAGCCGTGAAGTGTTCATAGTCAACAACATCTTCATGTTCATCACGTAGTGACCAAGTAACTCTCACTACGGCAGGACGGAGTTTGAACACAGACACAGGCTTGCCCAGCAGAATGATAGCGGCACGAGTTATTCCACCATCAATCATTACTCCTGCATTACTCAGGAACTCCTCTACCGACCACGCATTCACTTCTGTTGCAGGAATACGACTGTGTACCTTCTTGAACATCACACGAGCTTTGGCAATAGCTACCTCGTCCAAATCATCAATCGTTGCATTAGGCACAATCGCTGCCGACCAGTCGCTACCCGTGAATAAAGGCTCATCAAGAATGGCATTCAATCGCTCCAGTGTTAACTCTACAAGCGAATCTTCAATACGCTGCCAAGCCTTGTCATGAGCATACACAGGACGCTTCGGTAGATGTTTAGGGACATGTATCACCCACACCACCTTTTTGGTGTCGTCTGTGACATACTCCTCGATGTCCAGCCCTTCGCTCGACAGGTTCGTGCAACGTTCCGTCAATCGGAGTATTGCTTTCTGGCGGTCATAGTTATAGGTATTTGTGCCAACAATCTCCAGAGTCTTGTCATGCACACCCACCACAAGGAAACCGCCCTCCATGTTGGCAATAGCCGACACGTAGGAAATCACATCGTCCTTCTCGTCCCCACAGAACGAGTTCTTCAGGTTCTTAAATTCTTTCCACTCGCAGCGAGCATTCTCCTGTGGGTACTCGCGGAGCAGGTATTGTTGTAGTTCGAGTTCTATCATTCGATTTCGTTATTTTAAGAACAATGTTTCACCTATGCTCCTTTGATAATCTATGGCATTAGTTGCCTTCCCTAATCCATGATCTGGGTCTGGAACGTATATACTTTTATCTTGTTTTAATCTTTCCAAGTACTTTCTCACTTTCATATCAAGAGTAGTACAATCAAGCACATATTTATCGGCTATGATAATTGTATGTTCTCTTGCACGGCTTGTCGCTACATTGAACAGGTGAGGTTCAAGAGTTCTTATGTACGAATAATCAGGAACAAAAAATATGGTTATATCAGTTGTTAAACCTTGTACTCTTGCCACTGTATCAACAAGAAGATTCTTTCTCGTTCCTTCCTTTTGAGTTATTGCCATCTGTAATCCTCCGGGAATGTACTTACGACGATTGTGAGATTTTGATTCAGAGAATAAACCTTCGGATTCAGCAGGTTTCGCTTCTTCTTCAAGGTCAAAGGATTCCCAGAATTCAGCCTTTGAAGTACTGTTTCGACTTATAGTTATCTTTCTCTATCGCCTCTTTAGGTATATGTGCTGTAGCCTCCAAGCAACGGATGAATAGTTCTACGATCACTCGCTGTTGCCCAGCTATGCTGGCAACTCTGCTGTAAGACACTATTTATACGAACCATTGCTTACTTGGTGAATGGACATTCTCTACCGATACCCCATACTTTGTATTTGGGGATAGAGGGTGTGCTGGATGCAGCTCCACCACTGTGACACTGTGTATCGGTGTTAGTCGGTTGTCCATTATACAATGAAGCGTCAGTCTTAGCTGACTAAAACACTGTTCTTCCACTGCTATCGTCAGAGATTACTCTTATTATATGAGGCTTTTCTTAATAAGGTTTGCCAAATTTTGGCTACAAAGATATAAAAAGAATTGCAGATTCTCGCATAAACGGACGAGAATCTGCAATATGATGATGCAAAAAAATAGTTTTCTGCTATGTTTTCCTGCTTTGTTTTTCTGTTTTAGTCCCTTATGCCTTTACCGTAAGTTTCACAAGTTCGATTTTTGTTGTATTCATCTTGATGATTTTGAATGTGAAGTTGCCGTCAATGGTGATGATTTCGTTCACCTTCGGGAAATTCTGATATTTGTTGAGAATCAAACCGCCCACTGTCATGTATTCGTCGCTTTCAGGCAGTGAGATCTGGAATGTCTCGTTCACCTTCTCTATCTCAAGGCGTGCAGAGAGGATATATTCGTTGTCAGCGACCTGTTTCGCAATGTATTTGCTGTTGTCGTGCTCATCTTCGATGTCTCCGAAAATCTCCTCGACAATGTCTTCCAGACATACTATGCCTGCTGTGCCTCCGAACTCGTCAACCACGACGCCGATGCTTCTCTTCTGCTGTAGGAACATCTGCATGAGGCGTTGTGCCGTCATTGTCTCAGGCACGAACGAAAGTTCTCTGAGGTGCGAACGCCAGTTGTCGGGCGAACGGAACATCTCGGAAGAGTGGATGTATCCAATGATATGGTCGATGTCTTCTGAATAGACGATGATCTTTGATTTCCCGCTCTCGATGAATTTCTGTGTCAGTTCGTTTGTCGGGCAGTTGTCGGGCACGGCACAGATTTCAGTGCGCGGCACCATGCAGTCTCTGACTTTTGTCTCAGAGAAATCGAGTGCATTCTGGAAAATCTTCACCTCTGTCTCTATGTTCTCCGGCTTTTCTGCATTGTTGATAGACGACTGTACGAGATAGTCAAGTTCAATGCGCGAGAAGGCGTCGCCCTGCTCGTTGTCCGGCATCCTCTTCCCTACAAGACGTAGAAGTATGTGGCTAAGCATCGTGGCGAGCCGCGAGACGGGCCATAAGACAATGTAGCAGACAAGGGCGGGGTAGGCGAAGAACTTGAGAAGATAGTTCGGATTGCTCTTGAAGATGCTTTTCGGCAGGAACTCTCCTGTAAAGAGCACTATGACTGTAGAGAGTATGGTGTCAGCCGTGACTTGGACAGAATCCGGCAAGCCGCTGAAGATGGTTGAGTCAAACAGGCGTGCTATAAGTATGCCGTAGATGACAAGCGCGATGTTGTTGCCGACAAGCATCGTGGAGACAAAATTGTTTGGATGCTGGTAAAAGATGCTCAGCGGCTTGCTCGTGAGTTTGTCGCGGTCGCAGTCCATCTCAGCCAACATTCTGTTTGACGAAACGAAGGCTATCTCCATTCCTGAGAAGAAGGCGGAGAAGAGCATCGTTATGAGTATGGAAATATACATGATGTACGTATGGTTTGTCTATGAAAGTCAGGAGTTGTCTTGCACCGGGGATTTCTTTGTCGGTGTCGTAGGCGGGCGTTTCGGCTGCATGACAGATGCAGAATCGTTTGTGGCGGTGGTGTTGTTCTCGTCTTTCTTTTCAAAATCCTCGCTCTCGAACGAGCCCTTGGAGTTTGTTACGCGATATTTTGTCATCTGCTCGTCGCTTCTGAAATACGAGCCTTGCAGTGTACGTTCCGGTGTGATGACTTTCGAGAACAGGTTGCTGTAGAACTCCCGCTTCTGCTGGTCCCAGAACAGTTCTTCACTCATGAAACGCAGTCCGTCGGTTGTCCTGACGCGTACATTCCCTCTCAGTTCCCACAGGCGGTTCTGGTCGTAGTAGAAGGCGGTGTCGGCTTGAACATAGGCTTCTATATGGAAGCGCGAATCGAACTGTTCCATGAAGATGCCCTTGTTGAATATCCAGCGTGACGGCACACGGACGGTGTTCACTTCCCATTCTTCTGCCACGATACGGTATTTCATTATGCCGGAATCTGATATCAGAGTGCTTGTGCCGTAGGTTACCATCATAGAGACAGAATCCTTGTCGAGCACGGCAGGGGCGATGTGTTCTTTGTTCTTGTTGCATGCAGAGAGGAGCATCTGCATGAAAAATGCTGCCGATATATATATAATAAGGTATGCGCTGCTTCTGTTGTGAGAGGCAGCGCTTTTGTGATTGCTATACGATTCGTGTTTCATTCTGTTTGTGTAAAAGGCAGCCTCTGCGGCTGATGTGCGCGGCATCCGGACGGCTTGTTATTGAACCTTCCACTTCATGAACCAGTTCTCGTTGAACGTCAGACCTATATTGATGCGGAACATATTCTCGCGTATGAGATTGTCGGCAGAATACTGCATCCATTGGAATGATATGTTGAAGACGGAACGGTTGTTGAAAGAGTTTGTGATAGGTAGTCCGAAGCCCAAAGAGGCGGAGAGTTCCTTTGGTCCGTCCTTGCCGTTGACTGTGATATACGGCGTGGCGTATCCTACACCTGCTCTCACCTGCACGCGTGAGAGGTAATGGCGGCTGATGGGGTTATGGGTATAGACGCCTCCGAGCGTGAACTTGTGCCTGTCTTTCAGTATGCCGTCAACCATGTTGTAGCCGGAGCCTTCGAGGTCAGGGAAAGGCTTCTCTCCCCATTTCTGGTAGCTGTAGTCTGCTCCCACTTTCCATTTCTTTCCGTAATACCATGCAAGACCGGCAGCATAGGTTGTCGGGATGAACAGTCCGCGGGAATGTGAATAGGATGTTGTGTCTGAGATGCTTGTTTCAGAGTTGGTGCTTATTTCGTTAAGGTCGGCGGAGCCTCCGATGGAGTGACCGGGAGAATACTTCAGGCCGAGCGTGAGGCTGTTCTTCCCGCCGAGGGATGCCGTGTATTGCAGGCCGAGGTCGAGGGTATAGCTGCTCATGTCGGCTGTGTAGTATCTGCCGATGGTGTTGATATTTGTTTCCGAGAAGCTGTTGACGATGCTTCTTGAGTATGAACCCCAGAAATAGCCTATGTTGGCACCGATGGAAAGAGGCTTGACCGGCTTCCATCCGAGACCGGCGTATATGACGCGCGTGCCGCCGCTTCCGTAATAAGAGGTGGAGTAGCTTGTTGACGAAGAGCTTGAGACCTCTGATGTCGTGTAGTAGTTGTATCCTATGTTGGAGAAAGGCATGATGCCGACACTTACACCTAAGTTTTTCAGAACACGGAAAGCCATGACGGCATATTCAAAATTGGCGTTGTAGGCATTGAGTTTCCTGTCGCCTTCCTTGTAGTTTGTCACCTGCATCGCAGCTCCGACATCAAAGATAAAGGTGAGGCTGTCGATATTTGCGTAGGAAGCGGGGTTCTGGAAGTTGACCTGATTGCTTTCGTGCATACCCATGGCAACGCCGTTCATGCCGCGGTTGAAACCTGTTGACTGGTCGTTGAGTATGCCTAAGCCGTACTGGCTGTATGGGGAATTTGTTCCGCTTTGCGCCATAACGCAAGATGGAACAAGCAACAGCCATAATGCAAAAAAATTCTTCATAAAGTGTTAAAATATCACTATCGATATGCGTAAATTCTAAATTTGGTGCAAAATTATAATTTTTTTTGCTAATAATGGCACGTTATATCAGAAATATAAGTTATTTTTGCATCATGAAACGTTTATATGCTTTTTTGTTGACATATTCTGTCATCTTGCTGTTCGCCGGCACCGTCAAGGCGCAGGATGCAGCTGAAGAGCCTGGGATTCCAGCCGCAACGCCATCTGAGGGCGTGACACCGGCATCAGACGAAAGGTGTGCTACGGCGGCAGAAGCGAAAGGCGGCAGATTTGAAGCCATGCAGTTCTCGCTGATTACATGTTCGCCGCATGACGAGGTGTATAGCTTGTACGGACATTCCGGCTTACGTGTCAAGGACGAGGTGCGGGGGGAGGACGTGGTTGTCAACTATGGCATATTCTCGTTTTCAAAACCTTTCTTTGTGCTGAGGTTCGTATTCGGGCTGACAGACTATGAGGTGTGGCCTATCCCTTACGACCTGTTCGTCGTTGAATATCAGAGGTATGGATGCCGCATAACAGAGCAAGTGCTCAATCTCAGTGCTGACGAGAAAGAGAGACTGTACAATGCGCTTGCGGAGAACTGCCTTCCGGAGAACAGGGTTTACAGATACAATTTTGTTTACGACAACTGCACGACCCGCGTGCGCGATATGGTGTGCCAGAACACTGAAGGCAAGGTGGAATTTACGACTGCGGTTCCGGACAACACGACATTGCGGAGCCTGACACACGAAATGACTGAGCGGCATCCGTGGGCTCGGTTGGGAAATGATTTCCTGCTTGGAATCGGAGCAGACAGGCAGATGGATAAGATGCAGATGCAGTTCCTGCCACAGAAGATGTCTGAGGCGTTCGATTCGGCTTATATCTGTCGCGATGATGCGAGAGTGCCATTGGTCTTCAGCAAATCGACGCTCTTTGAGGGGAATGCAACTCAAGCCGGAGACGACACTCTCTTCACGCCGGTGATGGCAGCGGTGACGCTTTCGTTGCTGACTGTCGTGCTGACGGCTGTCGAATGGAGACGCAAGACATATCTCTGGTGGCTTGACGGTATATTGGAGACGGCAGTTGGAATTGCGGGAATAGTGATAACGGCAATGTTGTTCTCGCAACATCCTACCGTGAGCGCCAACATCCTTATTCTTTTCTTCAATCCCCTACCGCTTTGTTTTGGAATACAGGCTGTTGCGCGCAGGACGAAGAGACGGAAACACTGGCTGTGGAAGACAGAAATGATACTGCTGTGCCTCATGATTGTCCTATTTTCTTTCGGCGTTCAGTATATCGACCCCGCCGTCTTGCTGGCTGCTGTTGCCGTGTTGCTGCGGTGTGCCGTAAACGTTGTGGCTACGAACGGGGCGAGAACCGGGAGTTCAGCGGCTTGAAAGCACCATAGCGAGACTTGCATAAAATCAAAAATGATGAACAAATATCTCTACATACTGTTTATATCTCTTGTCGCTGCAGCCGAAGCGGATGCGCAGACTGCCCCGGTTCCGGGCAGCAATGTTGACGCTCCGTCGAAACTTGTGGTGAACATCGTTGTGGACCAGTTGCGTACTGACTATCTTCACCATAACATGCCGCGTTACGGCAGTGGCGGCTTCCGCAAGCTGATGACGCAAGGTATGGTGTTCGACAATGCCGTTGTCCCGTTCCTTCCCGTTGACATCGCCTCGGCTACGGCAGCAGTCTCCACCGCCACCACTCCGCGCTACAACGGCATACCGTCAGAAGAGTGGATATCGCGCAAGACGGCGCGTAAGACATCCTGCACAGCCGACCAGACCTCACTGCTGACGCCGCGTGCCGGCGGCCCCACTCCCGTCAACCTTGTAGTTTCAACGCTCGGCGACGAGATAAAAATAGCAAGCCTGCGAGCTGCGAAAGTGTTCAGCGTCGCCCTGACGGCAGATGCGGCCGTCATGCTTGCAGGGCATTGTGCCGACGGCGCTTTCTGGATTGATCCTCAGTCTGCCCAGTGGACGACATCCGACTTCTATCAGAAACGGATGGCCGAATGGGCCGCGGAGTTCAACAGACAGCAGACAGCGCAACGCAGGAAACTGCTTTCCGCCCAGCCTGCAAAGACAGCTTCGAGAAAGACAACCGGCCAGAGAAACGACGGCAGGAAAGATGTCCCGTCGTACGGAAAGCAGCCTGTTTACGCAAAGTCTCCTTCCGTGAACAGATACATCACTGACTTTGCGCTCAGATGCGTCGAGGCGGAGAATCTCGGCGGAGACAATGTGCCGGACTTGCTGAACGTCATGTATTTTGCAGGAGACACCCGGACAAGCACATACGACGGCGATACGCAGATTGCCGAGACATACAAGGAAATTGACAATGCGATAGCTGCTCTCGTATCGGGCATAGAGCAGAGGGTAGGGAAGAAGAACGTCTTGTTTACAGTGACATCAACAGGATATTACGATCAGCCGGTTGTGGACTACCCGCAATACAACGTGCCGTCCGGGACTGTCTATATCAACCGGACGGCAAACCTCCTGAACATGTATCTGTCGGCTATATACGGGCAGGCACATTATGTAGAGGCTTTCAAGGACAACCACATATACCTTGACCACAAACTGATAGAGAGAAAACGGCTGCACCTGAATGAAGTGCTGGAGCGTTCGAGAGAGATGCTTGTCATGTCTGACGGCGTTTCTGACGCATACACGTCATTCGGGCTGCAATCGACGCCGGATGCCGAACTGCTCAAACTAAAGAACGGCTTCAACATTGACGTATGCGGAGACCTCGTGATCGGCGTCTCTCCCGGATGGAACATATATAACGAGGAAACGCACGAACAGCAGAAAGCAAAGCTTTATGGCTTCCGGTTCCCTATCATACTGTATGGCGCTGATGTCAAACCCTCCGTCGTCACCTCGCCTGTAACGATAGAACAGATTGCGCCGACAGTCTCCAGACATCTGAGAATAAGGGCGCCAAATGCCGCACGCAAACAGCCGCTTTATTAGTCTCGTGGCGAAAAATCAGGTCATCATGCCTGTTTGAGAATAGCATGACGCACACTGTTTTTTAAGTCCGGGACGAAAAAAAACTGGCTGATGTGGGCTTATTCGGAAAAAAAATATTAACTTTGCATCCTCTATGTGCAATGACCAAAAGGAAAAGGCATAGGGACAGACAAATACGCATAAAAACAATTTATCAGATATGAATTTCATAAAACTATTACAGTCATTTTTCGGCAACAAGTCATCGCGCGACATGAAACTTATCCAACCTTTTGTGGAGAAAGTGAAGGCTGCGTATTCAGACATACAGAAACTTGACAACGACGGGCTGCGTGCCAAGACGAAAGAGCTGAAGGCATACGTCATCGACAAGGGAGTGGAGAAACAGAAAGCCATAGACGAGTTGAAATCGAAGATAGAGGCCACGCCACTTGACGAACGCGAGGCAATCTTCAACGAGATAGACAAACTCGACAAGGAGATGCTCGAGCTTTACGAGGAGGCGTTGGACGAGATAATGCCTGTCGCCTTCTCTATAGTGAAGGAGACGGCGAGAAGATTTGCCGAGAACGAGGAGACCGTCGTAACGGCAAATGACTTCGACCGCGAGCTGGCTGCCGACCCCTCGAAGGATTTTGTCACCATCGACGGAGACAAGGCGATATACCATAACCACTGGACTGCAGGTGGAAATGACCTGAAGTGGGAGATGGTACACTACGACGTGCAGCTGTTCGGCGGCGTCGTGCTTCATCAGGGAAAGATAGCCGAAATGGCAACGGGAGAGGGAAAGACACTCGTATCCACCCTGCCGGTGTTCCTCAACGCCCTGACAGGCAATGGCGTACATGTGGTTACGGTGAACGACTATCTCGCAAAGCGTGACTCGGAATGGATGGGGCCGCTCTATGAGTTCCACGGACTTTCCGTCGATTGTATAGACAAACACCAGCCAAACACTGACGCACGTCGCAGGGCATACAATGCAGACATCACTTTCGGTACGAACAACGAGTTTGGCTTCGACTATCTGCGCGACAATATGGCACTCTCACCTTCTGACCTCGTGCAGAGACGTCATAACTTCGCCATTGTCGATGAGGTTGACTCCGTGCTCATTGACGATGCCCGTACACCTCTTATCATTAGCGGGCCTGTCCCAAAGGGAGATGTGCAGATGTACGAGGAGTACCAGCCGCTTGTAGAGCGTCTGGTCGATGTGCAGCGCAAGCTCGCCACACAGTTTCTTGCTGAGGCAAAGCAGAAAATCACGGAGGGGACATCGCTCATGGAGAGCGGCAAAAAGGATGACGCCAACAAGGCTCTCGACGAAGGCTTCCTTGCTCTCTTCCGTTCGTTCAAGGCCCTGCCCAAGAACAAGCCTCTCATAAAATACCTCTCTGAAGAAGGTATAAAAGCCGGCATGCTGCGTACGGAAGAACGATATATGGAAAACAACAACCGCAAGATGCCGGAAGCTGTCGAACCACTGTATTTTGTCGTTGACGAGAAACTGAACTCCTGCGACCTCACCGACAAGGGTACGGCATGGCTTGCAGACCAGGTGAAGCAGGACGACCTATTTGTGCTTCCCGACATTACGGCCCAGCTCTCTGCCCTCGAAAGCCGGAAAGACTTGAGCGAAGAGGAGATGCTTGCGGAGAAAGACGCCCTCATGTCACACTATGGCGTACAGTCAGAGCGTGTGCATACACTCCAGCAGCTGCTCAAGGCCTACTGTATGTTCAACAAGGATGACGAATACGTTGTCATCGACGGCGAGGTGAAAATCGTTGACGAACAGACAGGACGTATCATGGAAGGCAGACGCTGGAGCGACGGCCTCCATCAGGCTGTCGAGGCGAAAGAGCATGTGCGCGTGGAGGCTGCGACACAGACATTCGCCACGATCACGCTGCAGAACTATTTCCGCATGTACCACAAGCTTGCCGGCATGACAGGTACAGCAGTGACGGAAGCCGGTGAGTTCTGGGACATCTATAAGCTTGATGTCGTGGAGATTCCTACAAACCGTCCCGTAGCGCGCAAAGACCTTCAGGACCGTGTCTATAAGACAGCACGCGAGAAATACAACGCCGTGATCGACGAGATAGTCGAGATGCGCAACAGCGGTCGCCCCGTTCTTGTCGGCACGACATCCGTCGAGATATCCGAGCTCCTCTCGCGCATGCTGAAGATGCGCAATATCCCGCATCAGGTGCTCAACGCCAAACTCCACCAGAAAGAGGCTGACATCGTCGCCCTTGCCGGACAGAGCAATATGGGCAAAGTCACCGTTACGGGCGAGGATGGCAACGAGCGTGTCGAGGAGCGTCTCCTCGGTGCTGTCACCATCGCCACGAACATGGCAGGACGTGGCACGGACATCAAGCTGTCGCCGGAAGTGAAGGCCGCCGGCGGACTTGCCATCATCGGTACCGAGCGCCACGAATCGCGCCGCGTTGACAGACAGTTGCGTGGACGTGCCGGCCGTCAGGGCGACCCCGGCTCTTCTGTCTTCTATGTCTCGCTTGAAGACAAGCTCATGCGCCTCTTCGCTTCTGAACGCATCGCATCCGTCATGGACCGTCTCGGATTCAAGGAAGGAGAGCGCATCGAGTCATCCATGATCACCAACGCTATCGAACGTGCGCAGAAGAAAGTTGAAGAAAACCATTTCGGCGTCAGAAAGAGACTTCTCGAATACGACGACGTGATGAACAGACAGCGTACCGTAATCTACGAGAAACGGCGCCATGCGCTGATGGGCGAGCGAATCGGGATGGATATAGCAAACCTCATTTGGGACAGATGCATATCTATCATTGAGAACAACGACTATACCGGATGCCGCGAACAGTTCCTCCACGTCCTCGCCATCGAATGTCCTTTCTCCGAGAAGGAGTTCAGAAACGCCAACCGCGACGAACTGCATGAGAAAGCCTTCCAGGCAGCAATGAACTCCTTCGTCCGCAAGACCGACCGCATCAGGCAGGTTGCCATGCCTACGATAAAGTCCGTCTATGAAAACCAGGGACACATCTACGAACGTATCGTAGTCCCTATAACAGACGGCAAACAGATGTACCAGCTGCCCTGCAATCTGCGCGAGGCATACGAGACAGAGTGTGCATCTGTTGTCAAGCAGTTTGAGAAAGTCGTCATGTTGCGCATCATCGATGACGCCTGGAAAGAGAATCTGCGTCAGCTCGACGAGTTGAAACATTCTGTCCAGAACTCCAGCTACGAGCAGAAAGACCCACTCTTGATCTTCAAGCTCGAGAGTGTGAAGCTCTGGGATGACATGATCAACGACATGAACGACAGGATGGCTTCCGTCTTGATGAGAGCGCAGCTGCCCGAGCAGAACCCGGAGGATGTGAGAGAAGCCGCCCCGGAAGAGCACCAGCAGCGTTACACCGAGCAGAAAGCTGATGCCAATGCGCCTGAAAGCAGTGCCGTCTCTGAGACGCAGAGACAGATGCAGGAGGCTGCAAGACAGCAGCAGCCGCCCGTGCAGCGCACTCCCGTTGTACGTGACAAACTGCCAGGACGCAATGACCCGTGTCCCTGTGGCTCGGGCAAAAAATTCAAGCACTGCCACGGCAAGGGCTTGTAAGATTACCGGGAATTCATCCCTATCATACATATATATAATATAAAGCGCAGGCGCTCGTGAATATACCATTCATAAGCACCTGCCATAAACAACAAAAACAACGATGCTGACGTTAAGACTCATAACAGAAGAATACGACCGCGTCATCAGCGGTCTCGAAAAGAAACATTTCAAAGACGCCAAAGCTGCCATCGACAAAGTCCTGGCAACAGACAAGACACGTCGTGAGGCACAGCAGCAGGCAGACGCCCTGCTGGCAGAACAGAAGAAATGTGCCGCAGAGATAGGCAGGCTGATGAAGGCTGGCGACCGGGAGGCTGCCGAAAAGGTGAAAGAGAATGTCGCAAGGATGAAGGAGACATCAAGACAGCTTGACCGCCAGAAGCAGGACGCCGAGAAGAAACTGACCGAACTGCTCTGCCAGATTCCCAACATCCCGTACGACGAAGTGCCGGAAGGCTCTTGCGCTGACGACAACTGGGTCGTGAAGTCCAATCTCAAGGAGTGTGTTGTCGGCGAAGACACCGTAGGCAACTGGACAGCAAACCCGGAGAACGACAAAGCCCTGCTCCCACACTGGGAGATAGCCGCGAAATACAAACTTATCGACTTCGACCTCGGAGTGAAGATAACCGGTGCCGGCTTCCCCGTCTATATCGGCAAGGGAGCGCAGCTCCAGCGCGCCCTGATCAATTTCTTCCTCGCAGAAGCGGGCAAGGCGGGATATACAGAGATTATGCCGCCTACTGTCGTCAATGCCGCGTCCGGATACGGCACAGGACAGCTGCCCGACAAGGAAGGACAGATGTATCATGCTGACCTTGACGACCTCTATCTCATACCCACTGCCGAGGTGCCTGTGACAAACATCTTCCGCGATGTCATCCTCGACGAGAAAGAGCTGCCAGTCAAGTGCTGTGCATATACCCAATGCTTCAGACGCGAGGCAGGCTCGTACGGAAAAGATGTCCGCGGACTGAACCGTCTGCACGAGTTCTCAAAGATAGAGATTGTACGTATCGACACGCCGCAGCATTCTGCAGAATCTCATAAAGAGATGCTTGAACATGTAGAGGGCTTGCTGCAGAAACTGGAGCTGCCATACCGAATCCTCAGACTGTGCGGCGGCGACCAGTCGTTCACCTCTGCAATATGCTATGATTTTGAAGTGTATTCAGAGGCGCAGCACAGATGGCTTGAAGTGTCTTCTGTCTCAAACTTCGATACATATCAGGCAAACCGTCTGAAGTGCAGATACCGCAAGGAAGGTTCTAAAAAGCCGGAGCTCTGCCATACGCTGAACGGCTCGGCGCTTGCCCTCCCGCGCATCGTTGCCTCTATCCTCGAGAACAACCAGACCCCGGAAGGCATCCGCATCCCGAGGGCTCTTGTACCATATATGGGATGTGACATCATCAACTAAGCCTGCCTGTCCTCCGCGCATGGCATAATCACGCATAGCCATGCCGGGATGGAGAAAAGAGAACCTAAACACCATATCAGGGAATAAAACCCGGTATGCACCAAAATGGTAACATTCATTCTAAGTATTGTAGCCCTCATATTGGGATATGTCTTCTATGGAAGATACGTAGAGAAGACCTTCGGCCCCGACGACCGTCCTACCCCCGCCGTGTATATGGCGGACGGCGTAGATTACATACCTTTGTCCGGATGGAGAATCTTCATGATACAGTTTCTGAATATCGCCGGCACCGGTCCCATATTCGGTGCTATCATGGGTATGTGGTACGGTCCGTCAGCCTATCTCTGGATAGTCTTCGGCTGTATCTTTGCCGGAGCGATGCACGACTATTTCTCCGGCATGCTCTCCATACGCAAAGACGGCGCAAGTCTGCCGGAGCTGGTGGGCATCTATCTTGGTGGACGCACACGCCGTGTGATGCTTGTCTTCTCCGTCCTTCTGCTTGTCATGGTGGGCGCGGTGTTTGTCCTCAGTCCTGCGGCCTTGCTCTCTTCGCTGTTGAAAGACACGATGTTCGGAGACCTCCTGTTCTGGATTATCGCAATCTTCGCATATTATGTCATCGCAACGATACTGCCCGTAGATAAGATTATCGGCAAGATATATCCGTTGTTTGCCATTGCGTTGATATTCATGGCATTCGGCCTTATGGTTGCGCTCTTTGTCAAGTTCCCCACAGTCCCGGAGTTGTGGGATGGCTTGGGCAACATGGGTGCCGTGCGTCTCGGCATCAAGGACAGCGACCCTCTGGTGCCCGCCCTGTTCATCACCATCGCGTGCGGCGCGATAAGCGGATTCCATGCCACGCAGTCGCCTCTTATGGCACGTTGCGTGAAAAGCGAGCGTCTCGGACGACGCATTTTCTACGGTGCAATGATATTTGAAGGATTCGTAGCACTTGTCTGGGCGACGGTGTCGAGCTATTTCTTCTATTCCGACGGATGGAGAGAAGTGCTTGCCGCAACTGCCCCGGAGCAGCTTGCCGCTGTCGAACGTCAGCTTGCTGCGGGCACAACGATAACCCAAGTGTTCGGCAATGCGGCAGAAGTCGTCATGGTGATGTGCAACAGCTGGCTGGGCATCGCCGGTGGCATACTTGCTGTCCTCGGCGTCATTGCGGCACCTATCACGAGCGGCGACACGGCATTGAGATCTGCCCGCCTCATCATTGCGGAGTTCCTCACACTCGACCAGAAACCCATACGAAAGCGACTCTACATCTCAATCCCGATGTTCGTTTGCACAATTCTTCTTATCGTATGGCAGATGGAGAACAAAGACGGATTCAATGTGATATGGAAGTATTTCGGCTGGGCAAACCAGACACTCTCCGTCTTCACTCTCTGGACAATAACAGTCTATCTCGCCTTGAAAAAGAAGAACTGTCTCATCAGCCTCATTCCTGCCTTGTTCATGACATTTGTCTGCATCTCGTTTATTTGCATCTCGAAGCAGGCGATGGGAATGGATGCTGAAATAGGGTATCTCATCGGTGGCGCAGGCAGCATCACTCTGCTCCTTCTCTTCCTCAACTGGAAGCGCAAGATGGAACACTTCTTCACGCAGTCTCAGCAGAAAACGCATTACAAGCGAGCTGAACGCGAAGAGATGTGGAAACGGGAGCGTGAGAACCGGTAGCAGTTCCGGGAAGCGTTTCCTTTTTATCGCATATTCCAGAGAAGACAATATCTGCATCAACTCAAATTATTAACTATACTGAAAGAACTTATGAAAAAGTTGTTTATCGTGCTCATCGCACTCACGGCGTCTCTCAGGGCGAGTGCGCAGTTTGAAGAAGGTACAATATATGCCGGTGCGTCGCTCAGCGGCCTCGACCTCAGCTATTCCGGCGCAAGGAAACTGGCACTTGACTTCTCGGCGAAAGGCGGCTATTGCCTCAGCGACAATCTGATGGTGCTGGCAAATGTCGGTGTGGATACAAACAGTGACTACACAAACCTCTCCGTAGGAGTGGGCGGAAGATACTATATCATTCAGAACGGCATATACCTCGGTGTCAATGCAACGTTAAAACAGGTTGACACACAGCGGCACAACGACTTCATGCCCGGCGTCGAAGTGGGCTATGCCTTCTTTGTCAACAGACACTGCACCATCGAACCCGCCATCTACTACGACCAGTCGTTCAAATCACACAAAGACTATTCTCAGTTCGGTTTGCGCATCGGCATAGGCATCTACCTTTGATATTCCTTTCAAAAGCATAAGTTCTTTTTGGCTGACATCGCTCCGTTCCGGCTGAAGTCAGCCGAAAAGAATTTTTTAATAATTAACCAGCCCCAATATTCTTGATTTCCACTACTATGAAACAACTGTCATTATTCCTCCTTTCCTTTCTGTTGCCACTAAGCCTCGCCGATGCCTGCACTAATCTTATCGTGGGCAAAGCAGCCTCAAAAGACGGCTCTGTGATGTTCAGCTATTCGGCCGATTCATACGGAGCCTTCATGCCTCTCTATCATTATCCTGCAGGCATCCACAGTCCCGGCGAGATGCGCAAGGTGTACGACTGGGATACAAACCGCTACTGGGGCGAGATTCCCGAGGCGCCGGAGACATACAACGTTGTCGGAAACATGAACGAATGGCAGGTGGCCATCGGCGAGACAACCTACGGCGGACGAGAGGAGATGGTCGATACAACCGGCATCATCGACTACGGCTCCCTCATATATATCGCCCTGCAACGCTCTAAGACAGCACGCGAGGCGATAAAAGTCATGACTTCTCTTGCAGAGAAACACGGCTATAACTCCGGCGGCGAATCCTTCACCGTCTGTGACCCTGACGAGGCATGGATAATGGAGATGCAGGGCAAGGGGCCTGGTTCGAAAGGTGTTGTATGGGTGGCACAGCGTCTGCCAGACGATTGCATCAGTGCACACGCCAACCAAAGCCGCATACGCACCTTCAACATGAAGGACAAGGAAAATGTCATGTATTCCAAGGACGTCATAAAGTTCGCACGTCAGAAAGGGTGGTTCACAGGCAAAGACAGCGAGTTCTCATGGGCTGACGTCTATGCGCCGGCAGATTTCGGCGGCCGCCGCTATTGCGACGCACGTGTATGGAGCTTCTTCAACAAATGGGTGGAAGGCGGATTCTCCGAATATCTCCCCTGGGCACTCGGCATTGACAAGGATGCCAAACCTATGCCGCTGTGGGTGAAGGCGAAGCGAAAACTCGGTGTCGAAGATCTTGAGGCATCTATGCGTGACCACTACGAGGGCACGCCGCTCTCTCTCGACCGTCCCGATGATGCAGGGCAGGGCATCGGAGGTATGCCGTATCGTCTGTCACCACTGTCGTTCGAGGTTGACGGAGCGAAATATTGCAACGAACGCCCCATCTCTACACAGCAGTCTGCCTTTGTCTTTGTCGCACAGCTGCGCTCATGGATGCCGCGTCAGGTCGGTGGGGTCCTCTGGTTCGGAAATGATGATGCCAACATGATAGCCTTCACTCCAATCTACTGCTCGATGACACGCCTCCCCAACTGTTATGACACACCGGGAGCTGACGCCCTCAACTTCTCCTCCGACAACGCATATTGGATGTGCAACATGGTCAGCAACATCGTCTATCCGAGATACGAAAGCCTCTTCCCCGACCTCAAGGCGGTGCGCGACCGTCTGGAGAAGAAATACTTCGCCCAGCAGCCGTCCGTAGAACGCGAAGCGTTGGCGGTTCTCGAAGCGAAGGGCGAAGCAGAATGTGCCGCCTTCCTCAACGACTACAGCGTGAAAGAAGCACAGAACATGCTGGCAGAATGGCAGAACCTCGCGAAATATCTCATCGTCAAGTACAACGACTTTGTCGTCAAGCCGGAGAAGGACGGACAGTTCGAACGCTCAAAATACGGCATCGGAGCAACGGTGAAACGTCCCGGATATTCAGAACGCATGCGACGTGCCATCGTCAACGGATGCGGCGAGAAATACAGGATGCCCGACGCAAAATGACCGCTACATCACGCTTGCGTCTGAATGGACAACACAGAAGAGCCGGGGGGATGCCCTCCGGCTCTTCTGCTGCAAACAGCGACAGGCTGCTGCCTGCTGCCAGTAAGAGAGATTATATAACGGACAGCTTCTTGTGCGTGTGTGTACAGTCCGCGGGGAGAGCACAGGCATACGGCGGTCTGTTCATGCCTCTGCAGTACGTGACCGTCACCTCTCGTGCATCAGGCAGGTATGCCATACAGAAAGAGTACGGCTGTGCCGCCCAGGGGTGTCAACAGGCTTCGCAGGGATGGTGCTCTGCGTTCTGCCGGTCTGCCCCCGTATCGACGATCGCCGTTTTCCTTATCCTCCGCCTGTCGTTGTCGTTTTGTCTTCTGGTAGCCGCACATCCCCTTCTCTCCAGCGGTCGATAAGTTGTCTTGCGATGGAGAGTTTCTCGGGTATGGGCGGCATACTGTCTTTCGTGAACCACGCGGCGTCAAGCAGCTCGCTTTCCTGGATGCGGATGTCTCCTGAGACGTATTCCGCATAGAAGCCGGCCATCAGTCCGCAGGGGTAGGGCCAAGGCTGCGACTTGCAGTAAGTGACGTTCTTTATGGTGATGCCGGTCTCTTCCATCACCTCTCTGTGCACGGCCTGCTCGAGGGTCTCTCCCGTCTCGACAAAGCCAGCGACGAGGCCGTAGTAGTCGCCGCGGAAGTTCCTTGCCTTCACGAGCAGCACGCTGTCGCCTCTGAAGACGAGGACAATGACTGCTGTGGCGAGGAGCGGCCACACCTCTTTTCCGCATCGTGTGCAGACTTTTGAGATGTCGGTGTGCATCGTCATCGGCGCTCCGCACGCTCCGCAGTAGCGTGTCTGTCTGTCCCAATAGAGAATCTCCCGACATTTCCCCGCCTTCAGATAGTGTTCGGAGGGAATGAGGCTGTAGGTCTGCCTCAGTCCGTGCATGGAGAATGGCGGTGTCTCCGGCAGGGGTCTCTCTACGGCGGCTGCCACGACTTCTGTCCCGTCGTCGAAGGGCTGTATGTGGTGGAGGACGGTGTCGGCATCCAAGGGGACGGGGGGACGGAGGGAGAGCGGAACGGCAAATGTCCCGTCGGCGCGTCTCTCCAACAGCAGGTCGGAATCGTGAAAGATGAACCAGTATTTCATGGGGATTTATGTTTTGCTGACGCCGCAGCGGGGGCGTGTGTATGGATGTGTCTTGTGTTTCGGTGACGGGGGCGGGGGTCACTCGTTGAAGATGAGTTTTCTGTCGCGTCTGACTGCGGGCACGGTCCATTCGTCCGGCACGAAGCGCCAGTTGTTGTTGGGTTTGGGGTCGATGGTCTTCAGGCGTTTTATCTCGTCGATGAGGTCGCGTCGCAGGTCTCTGCCGGTTTTCTGCACTATTCTGCTTTCGAGGTCTTGTTTCCGGATTCCGGCACCTTTTTCCAGCAGTTCTCCTCCTCCGTTAGCTCTGTAGCTGTTGAGAGCGACGAGGTATGTCTTTCTCTCGTCGAACGGCAGTCCGCCGGTCATTCTCAGAATCTTCACCTTGTGTCCTTCGGGTTTTGTCACATCGACGAGATAGTCGATGCCTGCAGCGGAATCGAAGTTGTAGGTCTGGTTGAGGAAGACGGTGCGTTCGTGGCCTGCCCTGCTGTCAGTGCGCAGCTTCATGATATGGTCGTCGGGGGAGAGCATGGTGTTCGTCCAGAGACTGTAGGACATTTCGAGGTATTTTCTGATTTCCTCTCCTGTCATCCTGATGACGTAGATAGAGTTCTCGTACTTGCAGAGCTTGAACATGTCCGCTACCGTGATGTCGCCTTCACGTATCGTGGCGTCGAATGTGAGCGGGGCGGAGAAGGAGATGTCTGCTCCGGAGAGCTGCAGCTGGAGGTTGTGTATGAGGTCGGTGAAAGCGGCGGGCCCGAAGAAGCTGTCGTGTGAGGAGACGGTCTTCGTTGACTTCCCGATTGGCGTGGCGGTCCACCGCCTCACCTCTTCCATCTCGTCTTCGAAATGCTGCATGAAGGTCTCGTCGGGCTGGCAGCTGTCAGTCGGCATGATGCGTCCGTTGGCGGAGACGGCGATGACGCGCCCGCCTTTCTTCGTGACGCTGATGTCCGCCACGGCGACATTCCGTGCATTGTTTGACGCATTGAGCAGCAGCACCTCTTTCCCGTCGGCGCATGTCACCTTGGAGTTGTGTGCGATGTGGTCGTGTCCGAACATTATGACATCGAAGCCGGGTATCTCCCTTGCAATCTCGAGAGTCTGGTTTTCTGCATACCGGTCGTTTCTTATCCCTCCGTCCAGTCCGGCATGAAAGAGTCCGACGATGACGTCGGGCTTCTCGTGTGTCTTGACGTAATCCACCCATTTGCGTGCCGTCTCTTTCATGCCGGCAAAGGCGAGGCCGCTCCACAGTCTCTCTTCTAACCAGCATGGTATGGCAGGCGTGAGGAGTCCGATGACGGCAACCTTCACGCCGTTTCTCTCAACGACGGTATATGGCCTGACATACGGTTTGCCGGTAGCGACGTCGATGACGTTGGCACCCAGCACGGCGGCCTGTGTCTGCGAGATCCATCTGTCGTAGCAGGGGTGTCCTGTCTCCACGTCGTGGTTGCCCAATGTGACGGCGTCGTATTGCATGAAGTTGAGACACTGTGCGCCGATGTTTGTCTTTTCTGTCCGTAGGTAGTTGTAGTAGTAGCATACGGGCTGTCCTTGCAGGAGGTCGCCGTTGTCAAGGAGAATGACTCCGCCGGGGTTGTCGCTTCTCATCTTGCTGACGAGGGCCGCGACGCGTGCGAGAGAGCCTTTCGCCGGCTTGCCGGCGATGAAGTCCCAGGGGAAGAAGCATCCGTGGACGTCAGTTGTCTCTACGATCTGAATTGTCGCGGTGCGCAGTCTTGCCGCCCTGGCGTTGCCAGAAAGGAGGATGGCAAGGACGAGCGCTGTGAGAGTGGGTCTGAGGGTTTTCATGTCTGTAGGTGGTTGGTGGGTGCGGGCGGTGATGTGTTCAGGAGCTTCTCGGGTTGTATGCCTGCCGGGGCGGGCGGTCATGTCTGTTGTCATCAAACACACACGCAGTTGACGTAGGGAATTGTCGCGCTTTGGTTTTTACGACAACAGAGACAACAGGAACAACGGTCTGATTGTGAACTCTATGTTGTCTGTTGACAACAACAAAAACAACTTTT
>SFIS01000090.1 GCA_004555245.1 Bacteroidales bacterium | reverse complement strand
CGACTGAATACGCTCAATCATCATATCGGCAAACAGGTCGAGTGCCTTGTCTTCGGCACTCGGACCTTCCTTAGCATAAGGCTTTCCCATAGTCAATTAACCATTATAGGGCTGCGGAACATATTCGCTCATTTCAGACACTCGGCAGGAGAAGTCCAGTTTGTCATTGAAGACACTGACAGACAATGCCCCTTTGATGTTCGCTTTCACGCCTGGTTGCAGCCATGCCTCGCATTTGCCATCGAATAGGAAGAAACTTACCCAGATGTATTCAAATCCGTCCTGTACTTTCTCTGCGCTGAAAGCGGAGAACTGGCAGTACGGCACACCATTCTTGTCCGTCTTGTCCTCAATGCTCTTGCCCACCTTGCCGCGGAACTCCATCACGCCCTTGATGCAGTCCTCTGCCTCGTCAGGCTGGTGGCTGATGCTGCTTGCCGACAGGTTGAAATAAAGGACATCGCCCCATTTTCTTGGTACCAATACACCGGCTACCTCAATGCGTTCGCCGATGTTGCAGCTGCCCACCTCCGTCAGTGTCCCATCTTTGATGACCGACACCTCGATGGTCTTGTTAATCCCGCTCTTCGCTGGAATGACTACGTTCATGGCAAAGCTCACGAATGCCTTGCCCTCCTTGTTCGTGCGGCAGGTCGCAGCCTTGCTGACCGTTCCGCACACTGTTACATTACATTTGATCATTGCTCGATACTATTTGAATTATACATATCCATCGTCCAAGTGAAATGTCTTAGCAATGACAATAATCTCTTTTCAATCATCATATACTAGCGCACGTATCAGTTCATAGACTATCCACGCTGCTATGATAAGTTGGAAGCCGAGATAGATGATGGCCACGGTCTGACCGAAAAGCCATTGGGTAAGCATGAAGTGTCCTGCCACAGCTACCATACCCACCAGCAATGTACACAGATGACTTGCTATCCTTTTCATTTCCTTTGCAGATTTTGTTGTTGACTCTCAGCCTCCATCCCTTGCTCGAAGTTCTGCGAAGCCTGCTGTGTCGCCACGATGCCTGTCACCATTCCCGCAATCTTCGTCCGTTTGCTTTCTTCCGACAGATTGGCATTGCCCAAAATGAGCGACAGGCGGTTCATCTCCGAGGAGGTCAGTTCACGGTCAATCTTCACCGTACCGCTCTCTGCATGAAGCACAGTCTTGCCGTTCTCACCCACAGTAATGGTGCATTGCCTCATGCCTGGAACAAGCGAGGTCAAATCTACGAGCCGGTTGGCTGCCATGGCAGAGATAAGTCCTTTTTGTCGTTCCTCATCATTGCTGTCAATCTGCGCTGCCAACATCATCAGCGACATGAAGGTGGTCATCGCCATGTCGAGTATAGGGTCATTCGTTCCCGAAATGCCCACGCCGCTGTCCTCCGAGGAAAGGATTTTCTTCATCCAGTCCTCCGACGAAACCTTCTGCTCCTGTGGCGCATTGCTCTTGTATTTTGCCAACAGGTCATTGCCGTTATGCAGGGCCTGTAGCTTGATGTTGCCTTTCTGTCCGATTTCTGCCAGATAAGCGGCTGGATCCATATCCCTTTTTGAGCCGTCAGCCGATACACTCTTCACTCCGAAATGCAGATGCTCGCCAGTGGTTCTGGTGCCGGTATTTCCCGACACCCCCAACTTCTGACTGGCATTAACCACGTCACCTACCTTTACTGCTATGTCAGACAGATGCAGGTAGGAGCATTGCACCTTGCTGCCATCCTCACGGCTGTATTCCACGGTGACGGATTTCCCTCCTGCCGTGTTCGCATTATGGTTCACCGCCACCACCTTGCCGCCGTTCTCCGTGGCCAACACCGCCTCATGGTTCGTCTTGATGTCAATGCCCTTGTGCATCTGCTGCTTGGTGGCATCCATCGGATCCTGGCGATTGCCGAAAGGCGAGGTGATGAAGAGAAACTCCTCTCGCTCCACAGGAAAGGAATACCCGGCAGACTGCGGTACATGGGCAGCAGGCATTTCTCTACGAGGATTATTCTCCACCCCGAACGACCGACCTTCTGCCCGCATCTCAGCCATCACCTCACTGTCATACTTGTCCAGTCCGTTGGCTTCAATGATGCGCTGCAGACTTGCAGCATAACCGCCGCCCGTGGCATAGCCGGCACGCTCAATGCCCTTCGTCCATCCCTTGTAGTCGTCAGGCGACAGCGTGAAGCACTGCGCATAACGCTTGTTCTGCTTCAGGAACTGCGAGTGATGCTCATAACTGTCACCCACGCTTTTGTACTTACAGAATTTCTCGTTGGGCCTATCATCCGTATAGACTCCATACTCTCCGCCATTCTTCAACCACGATGCCGTAGCCTTGATGCCAAAGTGGTTGTTGCATTCGCGCGACAGTTGGCTCTGTCCGTTGCTGCTCTCCAGTATGGCTTGCGCCAAGATGACGGAGGCAGGAATCCCATACATCCGCATCTGTTCTTTGGCTTCCTCCGCATATTGTGCGGCATACGCTGCGTTCTTTCCCATAAGCCTATCTCCTTAGACTGGTGTGTTGTTCTGTTTCTTGACTTTCCTGTGCCATCTGCTTTCCTGTCTCTTTTCCAGGTGACACCATCTCCGTAATTCCACGCTTCGATGATGTTGTCTGCTTCGGCATTTCCAACTGGTCACAGATGGCCACCCGTTCACCAGCACGAATGAGCTTCGGCAGATAGGTGTCGAGGGCATGATATGGGAATCCTGCCATTGCCAACGGCTTGCCTTCATCATCCTTGCGCCCATTGCTCTTTGTCAGCGTAATACCCAATATTTTGGATGCCTTCACCGCATCATCCTTGTAGGTCTCATAGAAGTCACCGCAGCGAAACAAAAGAATGGCATCAGGATGCTTCTTCTTCAAGTCAAGATATTGTTGGACAAGGGGAGAGACAGCAGCCTTGACAGCCTTTTCATCCTTCTTTTCTTCTTTCTTTTCCTCTTGTTTCTTCTCTTCCCTTTGTTCAGAGCTTTTATCTTCCTTAAGTACCACTTCCTTCTGTTCATCATGCTTATCGACAATTGCCGTCTCCGCTTGCTTCACCTCCGTCGCTTCTTCCTGCTTCTCTTGTGTACTTTGCTCGACATTGTTGTCTTTCTGCAATACATCAGCAAACAGCGAGGCGGCAAGGTTCTGCTTGTAGGAATCCCTGTCAGGAGCCACCCACAATCGTTGCCATTGTGACGGACTGACACTTCTCGGCTGCAACTTCTTGCCGTCAATAGTGGCTGCACACAGGCATTCGCCCGATTTGGCACGGAATACTGCCACACGCTGGATGCGGTTCAAATCAACCTCCTGCTCATTACCTCCGAAGATGTCCACCTTCAGGTCGGGTTTCGCCTCTGCCATAGCATAATACTTCTGTGCCAGTTCCTCACGCACACGCTCGATGTTGTCCATCGACTGCTTCAAGGTGGTGAAGAAATGATTGAGGTCTCCTTTGTCGGGATAGACGGCAAAGCCCTCCTTACCTTCGGGCTTGATGTACAATGCCCACCGCTCCTTGTCATCCTTTACCAACTGCACATTGTCGAAACCGATGTCACGGCTGTGGGTTACGGCCTCAGAAGCATCCAACGAGGATAGGTCTTCGATAGACCAGTTGCGCAGTCTTGATACCGTGATTTTCTTGTCGGCGAAATAACTGTCGTCGGGACGGAAGCCCAAGGCTCCGTCGGGATTGTAGAAACGCACGTTGTCATAACCCTCTTTCTGCAAGGCATTGGTGAAGCGTTGCTTGTTCATGCCCTTGATCTCGTTGTTCACCTCCAACGATGCACCCTGTGGCAGCACCACATCGGCGGTCTTGCTGGCATCATCACGCACGATGACCACAGTACGCTGCTCCTCGTTGGGATGCTGCTTGATTTCGTCTGCTACGAAGTAGTGGTTGGGCAACTGCACCTGTATCTGCGCCGTCTCTCGCTGATGCTGGTCGGTGGCATACTCCACCTTTTCACCCAGTTCGGCTTTCTTCAACACCTTCAGCGCACCGTTCACCTCACTCTCGATGGCATCAATCAGACAAGGGTCTTCCTTCAGTTCCCTCGTCCAATAGTCCACCATGCTAAGGCTGTCCTTTGACAGACGGGCAGGCAGTCCCAGTTCGAGCATCTTCACGCCCGAAGCTATCTCAGTGATGAGTCGTTCCTTCTTCACGGCATCCTCCGACGGGGCTTTGCCGTTCTTCATGACCATGCCCTCACGTGCCAACCGCTGCTGATGACCGGTGGCAGACACCAACTGACGCATCATCTCCTGTACATAGTCATTGTAGTGCTCGAAGTCACGCTGCCGTGGCAGGTAGATGACATCCTTCTCGGTGTCGTAGTGCGCCACACCCGTGCCGTCCTGACGTACATTCACGAGGTTGTCCTTCATCTTCTGAAGGAATCCGTTGACGCACCCATGCAGCTGCTTGTCCTCCTTGTCGCCATAACCTCTATCCTCCACCGTGCCATCCTTCTTCAATGCCGTAGTGTAGGCTGTTTCGTTAGCCATAGGCAGTAGCGTCTGGTCGATATTGAACAGCACACGGATCTCACGGTTTTTCACTCCCTTGTACTGCTGTTTGTCCTGTTCCGACAGTTCTGCGTATGCCTCCTTGGTGATGACATCGTCGGGATTGTTGCGGTTGACGTACTTATTCCAATTGTAATACAGGAACGGCACACCTTTCTCATGCTCCCTCACGCTCTCACCCCGTGCCTTCGCTTCGGAGAACTGCGTAAACAGATTGCTCTTGCAACCCTTGGCATCGGAGTCAAGGGCAAGGACAAGGGCATTGAACGGACTGACCGAAAAGCCCTTGGGATAGAGCTTCGGATAGAGTTTGCCGCTTGCATTCAACCAATGTCCCTTGGCATCCACCGCACTCGTCAGTGCCTCAGTGAGCAGCGACACCTGCTTCTCCGCCGTCCGCTTCTCAAATTCTGATTTCTCTTTCATGCTTTTATCTTTTTGTTTATCTCAATCACATTCTATAATTGGCTTACCAAGCCACCGTTCCCGACAATTTTGTTGTCGGGCTTCACTGTATTCCCCTCGGTCGCACCACGCTCTCCCGTGCCTGCTCTTCGTACTGCATTGCTGCCATCTGTCGCATCTGGTCGTTCTTGGCAAGTATGGCGTTAGCCAATGTATTCAGCGGCAATGCCCCCGACTGATGCGCCCCAATCACACTGTCAGGCAGTTGAATGGTACAAGGCACATGGTCAATGTTGGCAACGAGACACCGCCCTTGCAGCATCGGGTTGCTGATACGAGGATTGAGTGGTTCATCAGGATATTGGCGGTACTGAATGCGAGATGCAGCAGGACTAACTGTAGGTGCAATGCCTTCCTGCTGTTTCCTGCCCAGCACCTCATGTCCCGCTTTGTTGAGCAGATTGGCACCTCCCATACCCATCAACAGCATCTTCAGTATAGGATTCTTCACGAACATTCCAGCCACGATAGAGGCCAAAGGAAGGAGGCTATTGTCCATATTCAGCGATTTTGTCTTGCCAGTGAACAGTCCCACCAGTACATCGGGCAGCATCGCCAACACATAACCAAGGTTCTTGCCGATGTCTGAAAAGCCGTTCAGTCCAAAACTCTGCAACAGCCCGTCCCATCCATTTTCGTTTGTTTGTAAGGCTGTTTCCTCCTGCTGGACTACAGATGGTGTTGCCTCTTCAGTCGATGAATCAGGAGTTTCTTTCGGTTCTGCCTTCTTCTCCTTCTCAGCCTCTGCATCCAGTCTCGCCTTAACCTCCAGATACTCGTCTTCCTGTCCAGGCGCAACTATCAAGGGCACATCCTTGTACTTGCCTGTACGTTTGGTTGCTTCGTTTCTCTGAGGGTCAAGGAACGTACCTTTGTTCCAAGGAAAAGAGGTCTGCTCGGTTTGTTTCGTCCAATCCATAAAAGTGATATTGCTCGTGGGAATCTTGTTCTTGAAATGGCTGTTGGTAGCCTTGATATAGCTGTTCTCGTGGTTCTTGATGACTTTTGCCTGTTTGCGGAATGAGGCGAAGACGTTGGTGCCCGTACCGAAAACTCCCTTGCTGATACACTCCTCGACACAGACCTCTTGGCTGCTACCTTTCTTGCTTAGGTGCTCCATGCCGACATTCATCACCATATCGATACCGACAAACTTGGCGAAGGTTGCCCATGAGCCAATCCCTCCCATGGCCACGACATCGGCACCCGCTCCGGCTGCCCATCCCGCTGCCTTCTCTGTTCGAGAGGGCTTATAGGCTGCCTCTCCTTTGGCTTCTATCTCTGCGGCAAGGGGTGACTTGTTCAGTTCGTAGGGCAGACCGAACAGACTGCTTTGTGCCGCCTTGCGGATGATATAGTCGGCAGAAGATGTTGGCATACGGTCTTTCACCATTTTTTCTATCATCAGCTGCTCCATGCGGTGATCGATATAGGCGTATGCCAAATCACAACCGAGTTGTTTAGAGAGTGCATCGTACCGCTCTCGTCCTATCTCCGTCACCACCGCCTTGCGCCATTCCTCAGCCATCACGGCAAGGTCACGCTGCATATCCTTGTTGCCGACAATAGCCTCCTTGCACATCGCCAGATAGTCTTCGGTGGTCTTGCTGTTCCACTTGCCTGTAATCTTCAGCGTGGCGTATGGGTCATCACCAGGCATATTGGCAGTGGCCAATGAGCGTAGGATGCCAGCCGTACTGTTGGAGTAGGCTCGCATCTCGTCTGCCTGTCTGTTGGACAAGTCCCGTTGCACCCTGCCCATCACGGGGGCAAGGTGACACCCGAAGTAGTCGCCCATCAGACGCTCTATCTCTGCGAATCGCTGACTGTTCTTAACTGCCATATACCTTGTTTATATATTATACTGCTGTAATATCTGTTCCTTTGTCTGCTCGATGGCATTGTGATATATCTCCATCTGCTTAGGATAGTGTTCCTCCAACCATGCGTCCTTGTCCACTTGGCAGTGGATGAACTGCACGGCCATACGTTCCTCAATCTCCACGGAGGGTTCCCCCTCTTCCTTACCATTGAACCATGCCTTTGTCCACCATCTCACGCCAGCCCGGTCGGGATAGACGCTCACTATCCTCGGAATGTCGAAGCTCTGGATATCCACGTCCAAGTCGGCAAGAGGGTCGATGATGCCGTCATGCGTCAGGGCTTGCTCTTGGAGTTTTTTTTTAACACCTCGTCCATCGTGGAGAGATATACCTGATGTCGCATGGCAAGATAGTTGAGAAAGTCGGCAATGAGCAGGTTCTGCACCTTAGTCGCCAAAGGCATACAGCGGTTGCCGATGCCCAAGGGATTAGCCATGCTCGGCATGGTCTCGTAGAAATAATGCTTGCTCGCTCCCAACGAGAAGATGTTTCTCAACGACTGCTCCGTATGTTCGGGCAGAGAGTATGCTCCTTGTTGAAGGTCCTCGAAGTAGGAGGGAAGGAAGCGGAGCATCAATGCCTCTATCTCCTGACGGTCGGTGTCGTAGGGTGAAGGGATGTTCATGTCCAGTTCATTGATGCCCATTTGGGAATTGTGCTCCAATGCCTTGATATTGCCGTAGAGCATGGTGAGGAACTCCAACGGATTGATTTCCTCTCCGTCAAACCTCACCTCCATGTGCAGCAGGTCGCCACTGATGGCGATGGTCTGACCGGCCTTGACGCTTTGGGAGAAGTTGGCGAAGACATTGGAGAGATGCCTGTAAGTCACTTCGTATTTGCCGTAGCGGATGGTCTGGTAGATGCCATGCTCCGCGTCCGACCCAATGGCAGAGACGGTTCCCGTTGCCACCGCCGACAGCAGGTAATGGTTCACTGAGAAGTCTATGCCGTGATGGAAGAATGTTTCTCCCGTCACGGGATTTTTCTGCTCTCCGTAACCCAAGGACATCTGCACGTCCTGCTTTATAGGCTCCTCAAACGGCATACAGTAGCCGCTCGATGAGCGCAGTATCATTTCTTCTGTATATCTCATATCACTGTATATTGGTTATCGTTTCATCCCTCTGCTTTGGGTCTCTGCTTCTTTCATGTTCTGCCCATGTGAAGACGTACCGCCTCTGTTAGGCAGAGTTTGCGCCACCTTAGAATTGTTCCCGATGATCATCGCTGCGTCCGAATACCATGAAGGCGGCAGCCACCAGTCCGACGATGCTCATACCCGACACGTTGCCCTTGCCGATATTGCCAAAGAGATTGCCTATCATGTCGCATCCTACGCCTCCGAACATATTCCTAAAGAAATCACTGATGCCGCTGAACTGGGTGTCCATCTTTCCGGCTACAGTGTTCACCGCATCAACGGCTTCACCAGCCTTGCCCGTCAGACGTTGCACATCGTTGGCGGTTTGTGCCACCGCTTCCGTGGCATTCTCGCCGATGACAGCATCACCTACGATGCGTGCCACGCTCTTGTCTGTGGTCAGCTTCTCCCATGTCACATAGCCTGCGGCACTACCCACTGCGGCCGTCTGCATAGCCTTGCCGGCTCCCATAAGGGTGCGTTGCGGGTGGAGTGCCGCACTGCCTAAGGTCTTTCCAGTTACTCCGATGACATGGCCAGTACCTCGTGCCGCCTTGCCACCATATTTCAATAATGAACTCCAAAATCCCATATCT
>SFIS01000024.1 GCA_004555245.1 Bacteroidales bacterium | reverse complement strand
TGTGTTCTACATTGCACTTTTACACTATTTCAAGACCTAACTCGCTTATATTCAGACAAAACTTTTTTCAAAAAAACTCAAATGGTAAAAGTTGGGTTAGCAAAAATACGCCATAATTCGTCTGTACGCCGCCTTTTCTCTCCCCGCCGGTTTCCATGTGATTCTCGCGAATTTCAGGTTTCAATGTCTTGCTGATACGTCAACTTATTTTTGCATTGTTTAACGTTTTGCGTTGTCCTCCATCCGTCTCTGTATAGCAAAAAAAACCGGCAGCTCATGGCTGCCGGTGATGCTTGTATTGTGTGTGGGACAGTTCTTCCGCCGTTTCTCAGTCGTAGAATCCGGGTTGTGAGAAGGGTATGCCGAGTTCGCGATCGACAGTGGCTATGATGCCCTGCACCTGTCCGAGGGCGAACATACGTCCGAGGAAGGAGTAGCCGGCGTTGTAGCCACGCTCGTCGTCGCCGAGCATCGTCATGCCGTGATCGACGCGCATCGGCAACCGCATAGCCCTGCCCGGACGGCGGTAGGGCGCGGGTTGTCCGTCAGCAGCGGCTCCGTTGTCGGCTGTGTCGCTCTCGCGCTGAAGGATGCGCCGCTGCTCTTCGTTCTCGAAGATGCGTGTCAGCTCTATCAGGTCGGCGCGACCGCCGAGGTGCGAGGCTTCGGTGAAGTCGCCGTTGGGGAAGATGTGGCACGAGCGGAGGTGTACGAAATGCGTGCGGTCGTGATACTTCTGTGCCAGCGGCGTGAGGTCGTTGTGTCCTCCTGCCGACAGCGATCCGGCGCAGAATGTCAGTCCGTTGTGTACGTTTGGCACGGCATCGAGCAGCCACTGTATGTCGGCGTCGCAGTTGACGATGCGCGGCAGTCCGAGAATGGGGAACGGCGGGTCGTCCGGATGTACGCACATGTCGATGTCGTATTTGTCGCATACGGGCATGATGGCCTCGAGCCATGTCTTCATGTTCTGGCGCAGCATGTCCTTCGTCACGCCGTCGTAGAGGGCGAGCAGGTCGCGGAAGAGCTCTACGGGACGCTCGTCGCCTTCCTTGAAGTTGCCCGAGACGAAGCCCTGCGTCTTTATCACGATGTTCTCCACCAGCTCGCGGTCGTAGGCAGGCGTAGCCTTCTTCTGTATCTCTTGTGCCTCGGCGATGATGTCGCGGTTCCATCCGGCGTGCTCGTCCTGGAAAGTCCGCCATTCGGCTTCCGCCCCTTCGCGTTTCAGGATGTAGATGTCGAAGTATGCAAATTCCGCCCAGTTGAAGTAGAGGTTGCTTGCGCCGTTGGGGTTGGCGTGCAGCAGGTCGGTGCGTGCCCAGTCGAGCACGGGCATGAAGTTGTAGCACACGCAGTGTATGCCTTCCTCTCCGAGGTTGGCGAGCGATTCCTTGTACACCTCAATCTGGCTGTCGCGGTCGGGGCCGCCGTATTTTATCGTCTCGGTGACGGGCAGCGATTCTACAACGCTCCAGCGCATTCCGTACGATTCGATATACTCTCTGAGGTCGCGGATTTTCTCACGGCTCCACACCTCGCCGAGAGGCACGTCGTGCAGGGCGGTGACGATGCCCTCGACACCTATTTGTTTCAGCATGGCAAGTGTGATCTTGTCGTTCTTGCCAAACCATCTCCATGTTCGTTCCATAAGTGTTTGATGAAAGGTTGGTTGTTCTTTTCGGGGATTGTCTCTGTCACATCGCCGTGACGTTGAATCCGCCATCGACGACGGCCACTGTGCCGGTGACGAACTTCGAGGCGTCTGACATGAGATAGTGTATCGTGCCGCACAGCTCTTCCGGCTTGCCCATTCTCGAGAACGGTGTCTGCCTTATGACATCCTGCCCGCGCTCGGTGTACGTGCCGTCGGGGTTTGTCAGCAGCGTGCGGTTCTGTTCTGTGAGGAAGAATCCCGGCGCTATGGCGTTGACGCGTATGCCCTCGCCGAATTTCCTCGCCGCCTCCTGCGCCATCCATGCCGTGAAGCTGTTGATGCCGGCTTTCGCCGCGCTGTAGCCGCAGACGCGTGTGAGAGGTCTGAACGCCGACATCGACGAGAAGTTGATGACAGAGCCTTTGCCCTGTTCCACCATCGGCTTTAGGAAGATTTGTGTGGGGATGACCGTGCCGGTCAGGTTGAGGCTCAGCACGCTCTGGAACTGCTCGGCGGAGAGGTCGAAGAAAGTCTGCGCCGGTCCGACAACGGCACCCGGCATATTCCCGCCCGCCGCATTGAGCAGCGTATCTACTCTGCCGTATTTCGCCACGATATGGTCGCACGCCTCCTGCACTGACCCGGCGTCCATCACGTCCATCTTTACAAACTCGGCTGTGCCGCCTGCGGCGGTGATGTCGTCAACAATCTCCTTGCCGACATCCGCTTTCCTGCCGCCGATGATGACTTTTGCCCCTTCAAGGGCGAGATATTTCGCTATGCAGCGACCCAGGATGCCGGTGCCGCCTGTTATCACCACCACATAGTCTTTAATACAAAAAAGGTTGTTCATAGTCTAAGGTTTGATGTTTCGTCTTCTTCTGTCCTGATGGCTGACGCACGGTCACGCCATCTGCATGTCGCAAAAAAAGGCACTGCCCGTTTCACAGGGAAGCGCCTTTGTACGTTTATGTCCGCGGAAGGGAATCAGAGAGCTGCATTCAGCTCTGCACCTGCCTTGAACTTCGCAACCTTCTTGGCTGCAATCTGTATCTTCTCCTTTGTTGCCGGATTGATACCCTCGCGTGCCGGACGCTCGCTGACAGCAAATGTTCCAAAACCTACGAGAGCAACCTTTTCGTCGGCTGCGAGAGCATCCTTGATGGCTGCGAGAGTGGCATCAAGGGCTTTCTTCGAATCTGCCTTTGTGAGACCTGCATTAGCTGCAATTTTCTCAATCAATTCTGACTTGTTCATAAAATAAAAATGATAATATGTTTATAGTATAAGAAAATTCTCCACATTTTCAACCGCAAATTTAGCATTAAAGTTTTAGAATACAAACAAAATTGTCAAAAAAGTTATTAAAATCAGCGAAAAAAGTGTGTTTTCTTATGTGATATGGGCTTTTTCGTAAGTTTTTTCGTAATTTTGTGCAAAGTTTTGCAGACATCAGCCGTTAACGCACACACACGCGGCGCAGCCTCTGCCACTACGTTTCGTGGCTGCGGAACTCCTTCTGCGGCATAAACCAAAGACACTTACACACTTATGAGACAGATACCTCCGATAACGAAAAATCTCCTGATCATTAACGTCCTCGCCTTCCTTGCATACTATGTCATGCGCGGCCAGGGCGTAGATATGAACGACATCTTCGGGCTGCATTTCTTCCTCGCACCCGACTTCCACATCTACCAGCTCTTCACCTATATGTTCATGCACGGAGGCTTCACGCACCTCTTCTTCAATATGTTCGCCCTCTGGATGTTCGGATGCACCATCGAGAACGCCTGGGGCAGCCGGCGCTTCCTCTACTACACGCTCGCCTGCGGCGTCGGAGCCGGCGTCTTCCAGGAGTGTGCGCAGTTCGTGTCCTATGCCGTGCAGGGTCTTGCCGCCTACGACACGGTGAACATCGAAGGCATGGTGATGCCCATGTCGAGCTACATCAACCTGTGGAACACCGTAGGATTCTCCGGAGCCGTCTATGGCATCCTCCTCGGTTTCGGCATGACATACCCCGAAGAGCGCATCTTCATCTTCCCGCTACCCGTACCCATAAAAGGCAAATGGTTCGTATGCATCTACGCCGCCATCGAACTCTTCTCCGCACTCGGCACGACAGGCGACGGAGTGGCACATGTCGCACACCTCGGAGGCATGGCGATAGGGTGGGTCATCATCCGCCAATGGCGACGGCAGTACGAGCGGCGCATGGCGTTCGGAGGATGGGACGGCTATGAGATACGCGAAGAGAAAAGCCTCGCCGACCGTCTGAGACAGTGGTGGGCGTCAGTCACCGCCGCCTTCACCGCCCGCAAAGACTCCGGCTCCGCCTACGACAGAGACGAGCGCAACCGCACGGAGGAGAAACGTCAGGAAGAGATAGACCGCATCCTTGAGAAGATAAAACGCAGCGGCTACGATTCGCTGACAGCCGACGAGCGCCGCAAGCTCTTCGACAGAAAATGATTTCCGCCCTCTCGCCCTTGCCTTCTCTCTTCTCCGCCCCAGCCTTCTCTCTTCTCCGCCCCTGCCTTCACTCTTCTCCGCCCTCAGTATAGCCACTGTTCCCCGCGGTTTTGCCGCGGGGCTGCCCCTCCCGCGTGCGCACGCGCATTTAATATAATGTGGCTCACGCCGTCTCCGTCCCATATCTCCCATACCCACTGCGTTCCGTCATGCGAAAAATCATAACCGCAACATTCGCCTTCCTCAACATCCTGACCGTCATCCTGCTGCTTGCGACAGGCTATGCCGGCCATCTCAGCCCCCCGGAGCATCCCGTCCTCTCGCTCGCCGGCTACGCCTTCCCGCTTTTCCTCTGTCTTAATTTCGCCTTCGTCGTCCTGTGGATCTATTTCCGTCCGGTGTGGGTACTCCTGCCCTTCGCTGGTTTCATCCTCGCCTGCCAGCCCGTCACGACCTATTGCCCCCTGAACCTGCCGCACGACCCGCCGCAGGGCTGCATCAAAGTCCTGTCATACAACATTCTCGGCTTCAACCCCACTGCCGCGCCCGAAGACACCCCCAACCCCATCCTCGAATACATCTGCCGCTCCGGCGCTGACATCGTCTGCCTGCAGGAGTATGCCCCCATCGCCGGAGAAGACTCTCTCAAAGCCGTCATCGACAGCCTCTACCCGCACCGCGACACACTCCTCTCGCGCGGCTACCGCCTGCCCGCAGGCGATGCCGTGGCCATCTACAGCCGATACCCCATAAAACACAAGGAGCACATATCCATCACCACAAAAGGCAACACGCTCGGTGTCTTCGTACTCGACATCGGCGGCAACGACGTACATGTCATCAACGCACACCTCGAGACTGTAGGCCTGACGATGGAAGAAAAAAGCCACTTCAGCGCAATGGTACACGGACAGACACAACGCCAAGCCATGCGGCGCGAGTCGGAGAACCTCATGCGCAAACTCTCTGAATCAACCGTGATGCGCGCCCCGCAGGCTGACGCCATCGCAGAATATGTCTCGCAGCATGAGGGAGAACGCATCATCATGTGCGGAGACCTCAACGACCACCCCCTCTCCTACGTACACCACACCCTCGCACGCCGTCTCACAGACTGCTACACCGCATCGGGATGCCTCCCAGGATTCTCGTTCTCGTACCATTCGATGTTCGTCAGAATAGACAACATCATGTGCTCGGAACACTACAAACCATACGCCGCCACAATAGACAAATCAATACATTTGTCTGACCACTACCCGATTTATACCTTCCTTTTGCCTGAGAATGAGGGCAAATGACAACCTTTTTTGCCCTATTTTGAAAAAATAACACTGCAAATTTCTTTTATTTAAATTAAAATAACTAACTTTGCACGCATATTGTGTATATAGGCAAACAAAACATACATGTCTTTTGACCTGCGCACAAGCGAAAACGGACATCCGTGAACCTAAAGCGAAAACAAAACAAAAAACAAATAACTAAAATGCAAAACAAAGGAATTGTAATCGTTACAGCAGTCCTGCTGACGCTTGCGAGCATCTTCTACCTCTCCTTCTCTGTGGCTACAAGCTACTACGACAAGAAGGCGAGCCAGATTGAAGACCCCATCGCACAGCAAGACTACAAAGACTCGGTGAAGTATCTGGGTGTCTATACCTACCAGAAGTGTCTCGAGACACAAATCGGTCTGGGACTTGACCTTAAAGGCGGTATGAACGTGATACTCGAAATCTCTGTGCCTGACGTAATTGACGTGCTTGCCGACCACAAGTCTGATGCGGCATACACTAAGTCTATGGCAGAGGCGAAGAAAGAAGAAGAGACAAGTCAGAGCGACTTCATCTCTCTCTTTATCAAGGCATACAAGAAGAATGCACCCGGACACCGCCTCGCGGAAATCTTCGCTACACAGCAGCTCAAGGGAAAAGTTTCTACACAGAGCACTGACGCCGAGGTTGAGGCCGCACTGCGAACAGAGGTGCAGTCTGCCATCGACAACTCGTTCAATGTCGTACGAAACCGTATCGACAAATACGGCGTAGTACAGCCGAACATCCAGAAACTCGAAGGACAGGACGGACGTATCATGGTCGAGATGCCAGGCGTGCGTGAGCCGGAGCGTGTGCGCAAACTGCTGCAGGGCTCTGCCAACCTCGAATTCTGGGAGACATACAACGCTTCGGAAATCATACCGTATCTCACACAGCTCGACCAGCGCATAGCTGCGGGCGACCAGGTGGCTGAGGCTGACACCACAAAGCAGGAGGCAGCACAGACGGAAACCGAAGCAAAGGCTGACACCGCCGCTGCAAAAGAGGCGCAGCCCAAGTTCCAGATAAAGAAAGAAGCCACAGCAGACAATGCCGGAGTGGCTGCGAAGAGCGAGAAGACAACCGACGAGCAAATTGCGGAAGCAAAGAAGCAGCACCCCCTCTATGCCGTCTTCCAGCCGACAGGAGGACAGAGCCTCTCTGTCGTAGGCTATGCCAACGTCCGCGACACTGCATACATCAACTCTATACTCAACACTCCGGAAGCAACACAGATTGTACCGTCAAACTGCCGCCTGCTCTGGAGTGCGAAACCTGCTGACGGCATCGACGCAAAGAACATCTTCGAGCTCCACGCACTGAAGGTCACGACAAGCAACGGACGCGCTCCGCTTGAAGGTGATGTCATCGTTGACGCAAAGGACGAGTTCGACAACAGCGGACACCCTTGTGTCTCTATGCAGATGAACTCTGAAGGCGCACGCCTCTGGGCACAGCTCACCAAGGCGAACATCGGCAAGGCTGTTGCCATCGTTCTCGACGGAGTGGTATATTCTGCACCGCGCGTCAACAGCGAGATTGACGGAGGCAACTCGCAAATCTCAGGCAACTTCACCATCGAAGATACAAAAGACCTCGCCAACACTCTCAAGTCCGGACGTATGCCCGCTCCTGCACGCATCGTCCAGGAAGAGGTCGTAGGACCTACACTCGGCGCACAGTCTATCCAGCAGGGTCTCATCTCGTTCGTCATAGCATTCGTGCTCCTCTGCCTCTACATGATTCTCATGTACGGCTTCGTGCCGGGTGTGATGGCTGACAGCGCCCTCATCGTCAACCTCTTCTTCACTGGCGGCATCCTCGCCTCATTCCAGTCGGCGCTCACCATGCCGGGTATCGCAGGTATCGTCCTCACTCTCGGTACGGCAGTCGATGCCAACGTGCTCATCTACGAGCGTATCAAGGAAGAGATGAAGAACGGACTGAACATCAAGGACGCGCTGCGTGCCGGCTACAGCAACGCCTTCTCGGCTATCTTCGACTCTAACCTCACCTCGCTCATCACGGGCGTCATCCTCCTCACAATCGGTACAGGACCTATCAAGGGATTCGCAACGACATGGATCATCGGTATCGTATGCTCGTTCTTCACCGCTGTCTTCCTCACACGCCTCGTTTACGAGAACAGGCTGGGCAAGAACAAATGGCTCGGGCTTACGTTCACTACAGGTGTCAGCCGAAACCTGCTGCAGAACACCAAGATACACTTCATGTCTATCTACAAGCGCTCGTTCAGCATCTATGCTGTCTGCATCGTTGTCTTCATCGGCTCGTTCATCGTGCGCGGACTGTCACAGTCTATTGACTTCACAGGCGGACGCAACTATGTCGTGACATTCGAGAAGGCGGTAGAGCCGGAAGAGGTGCGTGTCGCACTCAGCGGCGCTTTCCAGGGCGCAAACACCACTGCACTCGCCCTCGGCACTGACCACAAGACCATCCGTATCTCTACAAACTACAAGATAGAATCAAACGATCCTAACATCGACGACGAGGCAGAGACCATCCTCTACACCGCCCTGAAGAAGGCAGGACTCGTCAGCCAGGCAAATGTCAACGACTTCAAGAACCCGGACGTGCGTCAGGGAGGTTCAATCATCTCATCAACAAAGGTGGGACCGTCTGTAGCGAAAGACATCACATACGGAGCTATCATCTCTGTGCTTGTCGCTCTCGTCGCTATCTTCCTCTACATCCTGCTGCGATTCCGCAACGTAGCGTTCTCTGTAGGCTCTATCGTAGCGCTCGCTGTTGATACCGTAGCCGTCATCGGTCTCTATTCTCTGCTCTACGATTTCGTGCCGTTCTCTCTCGAAATCGACCAGACGTTTATCGGTGCTATCCTCACCGTGATAGGTTATTCCATCAACGACAAGGTGGTTGTCTTCGACCGTATCCGCGAGAATCTCAAACTGCATCCTAAACAGGACTTCCAGGTGACTTTCAACTCGTCTATCAACCAGACACTTGCACGTACAGTCAACACCTCTGTCTCTACATTGCTCGTGCTGCTCTGTATCTTCATCCTCGGCGGTGACAGCATACGCAGCTTCTCGTTCGCGATGATTCTCGGTGTCGTATTCGGCACTCTCTCTTCTATCTTCGTCGCCGCTCCGGTGGCTTATCTCACCCTCGGACGCAAGATAAAGAACCTCATCGCTGCTGAGGCAAAGGAATAAGAAAACGGCATGTCGCCCTCCGGGGCGACAGCCGGACATATATGACGACACCGCTGCATACACGCCATGGCGTGAGATGCAGCGGTGTCGCTTTTGCTTTATATTTCGTCAGGATGCCGGAAACATTACTCGGCCCCTTACGCCTGATTGTCCTTGTTCAGCAGGCTCTGTCTGAACTTCAGCGGAGACATGCCGGCGTTGCGGCGCATGAAAGTGCCGAAGTGCGACTGGTTGGCAAACCCCAGCCTCACAGACACCTGTTTCACGGAGTTGTTAGGGTTGAGAAGAAGCAGGCGGGCGTTCTTCACAAGTTCTGAATTGATGATGTCAAGAGCCGTGCGGCCCGTTATCTGCTTGCAGACCGTAGAGAAGTATTTCGGTGTGATGTTCAGCTGCTCTGCCACCTCGCACACCGTGTGTATCGGCTTCTCGGAGGTCTGCATGATCTCTATGAATCTCTTGAATATCATCGTGGCAGAGTTGTATGACATCTTCTCGGGAGTGAGGTCGTTGTTACGGGCTTCGTAAATCATATACACCTCTATCGAGAATGTTAAGTAGAGGTTGTGCATCATCACGTTCTTCAGTTCTGACGCCTCTTTCTTCTCAACGTTCTCAAGCAGCACATGCATCGTGTGGAAGATTTTCATGTCTTCTTCCGTCGCGTGAATCAAGAAGTTGTCCTTCAAGCTGCATATCGACTGGATGTCCAGGGGCGATTCCTGGGCAATGAGGTTGACATAGTCGGCTGTCATCAGGCATCCGTAGATGTTCAGTCCTCTGACGTTGCGCAGCTCGGGAATGTCGCTGACCGGTATGAAGAAGACATCGCCGGTGTGAAGCATGTGTTCTATGCCGTCTTTTACAAGCACACCGTAGCCCCCGCTGACGATTGAGAGGGCATACCCGTAGTCGAAGATACTGTTCAATGGCTGCTGGAGTTCGTCGAACGAACTGTAGAGACAGGCATTGAAATTCATGTTCGGGATTTCTCTCTTTCCGCTGAATAGCCGTGTGTCCACGGTTCCTTTCACATGGTTAGTTCTTTTCATGACGATAGATTTTTTTATGCGGCGTGGCGCGTTAAGGTGTAACAATGACGGTATTCAAACGAAAACAAGTCTCCTTTACTGATTCTTTCGAAATCAGGCGTTGACAGTTTTTTATTTTTACCTTTCATTGCAAAGTTAGTGAAATTTGTTGTTATGACACAGAAAAATGTCGGAAATTATTTTTATAGTATCAAAATTTATCAAACAATCCGCAAAATATAACATTTTTTTCCGTTCCCCTTACACAATCTCCCGGTATTTTTTCTTCTATTTGCCTTATTGTCTCTATCTCCTGTCTGTTCGGTTTGTTCGATTTTTTACTGCTCTCTTGTCCTCTATCCCGCAGCATTTTCCATTCTTCCATTGTCTCCGAAGTGACTGATATATACAGAAAAGGCATCACTCCCCTGTTGCAGAGTGATGCCTTGAAAATTACATATATGCGTCGTCTTTTTTCATTTCTTCGTTCCGATGTCAGTCTGCGGTTGTTCAACACTGCGTCGCTCGTGCCGCCATCCGTATATCATGACATCGTCACTTAGTCTGCGGTGTCTTCAGCGCCTCCGGAATCTTCGGCATAGCACCTTTCTGCGTGCAGACGAATGCACTCACGCCTACTGCGATGCGGTGAGCCTCTGCTACCGTGCGTCCTGACAGTATCGATGCGACAAACGAGCCGGTGAACGAATCTCCGGCACCCACCGTGTCAGCAACTTCTACCTGTGGCGTGTCGAGATACGACATTGCGCCTTTCGAGAAGACGTAGCTGCCGTTTACGCCGCATGTCAGGATGAGCATGTCGAGATTGTATTTGCCCAGTATGAGCCAGCATTTGTTCTCCAAATCCGGACCGGGATAGCCAAATAACCGTCCTAATGTCACCAGCTCCTCGTCGTTTATCTTTAACACCGTTGCATGCTTCAGCGATTCAACGATAGTCTCCTTCGTGTAGAAATTCTGTCTCAGGTTGATGTCGAAGATACGCATACAGTCTTTCGGAGTCGCGTCAAGGAAGCGGTAGATAGTGTTTCGGGACACCTCGTTGCGCTGCGCCAGCGATCCGAAGCACACGGCGCGGCACTGCTTTGCCAAAGCCTCTATCTCCGGAGTGAACGGGATGTTGTCCCATGCCGAACCCTCCTTGATGTCGTAGGTTGCTACGCCGTCCTCGTCGAGTGTCACCTTCACCTGTCCTGTAGGGAAATCCACGCGTGGCATCACCATCTTCAGACCGTTTCCCTTGAGAGCCTCGATTGTCTCGTCGCCCAACTCGTCTGTGCCGACAGCACTGACAGCATAAGCGTCAAAACCGAACTGGGACGCATGATATGCAAAGTTTGCGGGCGCACCGCCAATCTTGCGACCTTCTGGCAGGCAGTCCCACAATGCCTCGCCAAGGCCAGCTATTATCTTGTTCTCCATAAATGTTATTTTGTTTTAATCTGACGTATATAAGTAAATAGATAAATCACACCCAGAGCCATCACAGCCACAGCACCTGCCTGACCTGTAGCGTCGCTGGCGAATCCCATGACAAGCGGGAACAGCGTGCCGCCGAAGAGACCCATCACCATCAGTCCGCTTGTCTCGTTCTCATGCTCCTTGTCGCTGCGCAGTGCCTGCGAGAAGATGAGCGGGAAGATGTTCGAGTTGCCGTAGCCTACAAGTGCTATCGCGGTGTAGAGCACCGGTTTCGTCGTCCCGAAGCCAAGTCCCGCCATAGCGGCAGCCATCATGACAACGCTGATGAGGAAGAAGAGACGGTTGGACATAACCCTCAGAATCACAGAACCTGTCAGCGAGCCCACCGTTCTGAACACGAAATAGAGCGATGTGGCAAAGGCTGCCTCGTCGAGTGTCATTTCGTGACGCTCCATAAGAATCTTCGGTGCTGTCGTGTTTGTGCCCACATCAATGCCCACATGGCAGATGATGCCGATGAAGGAGAGCAGGATGACGGGGTTGCCCAGCAGCTTCAGACAGTCTCCCACTGCTGATGCGCGCTTCTCGCTGCGCTCCTCTGTTATCGGGGTTGCAGAGAGAAGCAGTGTCGCAATGATGCCGATTATCATGTAGATGGGGAAGAGAACACGCCATCCCAGTCCGAAAGTCGGTATAGAATTCGTTGCACCCCACATCGCGAGATATGGCGCAAGGAATGATGCGATGGCTTTTACAAACTGTCCGAAGGTCAGTGTAGATGCCAGATTGCCGCTAACCACCAGTGTCACTAAAGGGTTCAGCGATGTCTGCATCAGTGCGTTGCCGATGCCGAGAAGCGAGAAGGATACGAGCATCAGCCCGAATGAACTGCCGAACAATGGCAGGATGAGAGACAATACCGTTACGACAAGCGACAGCAATACGGTGTTCTTACGGCCGATGCGGTTCATCAGCATGCCTGTCGGCACAGAGAAAATCAGGAACCAGAAGAAGACGAGCGACGGAAGGATGTTTGCCACGCTGTCCGTGAGGTCAAGGTCTGCCTTGACATAATTGGATGCTATGCCGACGAGATCGACAAATCCCATGGTGAAGAATGTCAGCATCACCGGGATGATAGCCAGTTTAGTTGTTTTAGCCATTAGTGTGTAGTGTATTGATAGTGATGCCTTAGTGGTTTATCAGATATGTCTTTGCCTTTGCTTTACCTTTTATCTCAAGGGTGTTGTAGGGCGACGAGGGGAATACGAGATTTGTCATTGACATCCTGCCGTTGGCATCGAATGCCTCGATGCTGCATCTGTCGATGAAGATGCGCAGCTGTTTCATCTTGCCGTTTGTGGCGGCTGTCGTTGCGCAGGCGAAATCCTTGCTGAACGAGATGTTTCCCGACGCGCTTCTATCCATAGTGAATGTCTCTTTCGCTGCGTCGTATGTCATCACCACTTTCTCACCCTCGCTGTTCTTCAGCGTGAGCTGTGCGTTGCCTTTCAGCGTGACGAGAATCTCGCAAGCCTCTGTCGGACGTTTCGATGCCTTGCCTCTCAGCGAGAGCATCTCTCTTGCCGGCACCACGCTGCAGTATGTCTCGCCCTTGTATTCATACAGTCCGAGTTCGCGGGGTAGTGAGTTTGCCGAGCGGAACTGCATTGTCGGCACGTCGTTGGCGTATTGCCAGTTGCTCATCCATGCTATTGCGAGGTTGCGTCCGTCGGGTGTGTTGGAGAATGTCACAGTGGCGTAGTGGTCCTTGCCGTAGTCCATCCACTTTGTCTCTTTAGGCTCGTCCTCGCACGTGAACTTATGTCCGTCGAACTCGCCTACGAAATATTGCGTGGCAGAGCCACCGAAGGGGCCGCCGGGGTTGATGTTGCAGATGAGCATCCATTTCTCTTTGTCTGTCCCTTCCACCTTCATCTTCATCAGGTCGGGACACTCCCACACGCCGCCGTGGTTGCCGTATTCCTTTCCGAATGCGCTTTCAAACTTCCATTCCTTCAGGTTTTTCGATGTGTAGAAACGCATCTCCTGCCCTGCCGCAAGCACGAGAACCCATTCGTTGCGCTCTTCGTTCCATATCACTTTCGGGTCGCGGAAGTCGGGGATGTCTGCCGTCAGAATCGGGTTGTTGGCATATTTCTTCCATGTCTTGCCGTTGTCGGTGCTGTATGCGAGGCTTTGTGTCTGTCTCTCGCGTGCCGAGGTGTAAAGTGCGACAAGTGCTCCTTTGCCGAATCCTGCCGTGTTGTCCTTGTCAACAACAGCCGATCCGCTGAACACCGCGCCGAGAGCGTCGCCGAAGATGGCTGCCGGCTGTTGTGTCCAGTGTACGAGGTCGTTCGACGTGGCGTGTCCCCATGTCATGTTCTCCCAGTACGAACCGTACGGATTCCACTGGTAGCAGAGATGCCATGTGCCGTCTTTATACACCATGCCGTTAGGGTCGTTCATCCATCCATAGGCGGGCGAATGGTGGTAGAGCGGGCGCAGACGCTCTCTGTTTGCCGTGTCCAGCGTGTCAGTGTAGCGCATCGTGCTCCAGCAGTTGTAGTCGGTGATGTTCTTTCCCGAGCGTGCTTTTTCTGCAAAGACGATGTCCAACAGCTCGCCTTCGCCTATTTCATAAGGTACGTAATAGTCCGGTTGGTTCACGGCGAGGCGCAGGTTGAAGGTTTTCACCAGCTCGTTGTCCTTGACAACCCTTACATGCGCGTTGTGCTCCTTTTCTTCTACAGGCAGCAGAATGTACTTCTTCTGTTTCTTGATGCGCACCATGGCATGGCGGTCGCCGAGGATGTCGGTGCTTAACTGCGCTGCTGCGGTGCCGGCGAATAGCATCGTCAGTGCAACAGCGAGAAATGTTTTCTTTGTCAGTCTTGATAGTCGTTTCTTCATATCTGTTTTGTTTTAGTTGTAGGCTAATCTAAAATGTCATCCTGAAAACAGTCTTTACCTTAAAAAACCTGACCGTATCATGATAGAAACGGTTTACAATATATTAACTAACCAAATCTTTTGTAATACCCAAAATCCTCCGTATTCACATACATGACATTGAGCGTGTTCACCTTTTCTGGCTGCAAAATTACATAATTTCTTCTTTTATATAGTAAAGAAATGATACAAAGGGTTAGAAAATCCGTTCAATGTATCATTTCTTTCATATCTTGCAACCGTATCAGTAGCCTTTGTTCTGGGTGTAAAGTCCCGGAACGTAATACATCTGGTTGTACGGCACGGGATAGAACTCGTTCTTCCCTGCGGTGTAGTGTGCGTCTTTCAGATATTGTGCGTATGTCTGTCCGTCATACACGTCGTTCATTTCCTTCTCGAAATAAGCGTTCAGTGTCTTTGACGCTATGCCCCATCGTCTGAGGTCGAAATATCTTCCGTTCTCCATGGCGAGTTCAAGTCTGCGTTCCCATTGCAGACATTTGCGTGCTGTCTCCTTGTCCTGGAAGTATGATTCCGGGTACAGGGCGATGTCACACTGGTCGGCAGCATACTGTATGTGCTTCTCGACGGAGTTTTTCGCGCGCTGTCTGATGTCGTTGATGATAGTCCGTGCTTCTTGCAGGTTTCCAGTCTCGATGAGAGCTTCTGCACGCATGAGCATCACGTCCGAGAATCTGAAGACATAGTCGTTCATTGCGAACGCCTGCCATGGGCTGTTGTATGTCTCGCCTTTCGACCGCTGCGGCACTTCTTTCATCGATGTGTAGTAGCCGTAGGTGTTCGGAGTGCGCGAGTTAGCCTTGGTCATTGTATATTCCGCCTCGTATTTGTAGGGGAACGTAGGCATACCGACGGTGTGGAAGAGGCGCGGATCCCATTTCTGCGCCGTAGGCTTGCCGTTGACTGGATATGCTATCTCCTTGTCGAAGTTCTCAAAGTCCGGCAGTCCGTCTTTTGTCTTGAATGCGCTCACGAGGTTCTGCGACGGTTTGTGGAAATCCCATCCGCACGACCATATCCCCCAGCATCCGTTGAGCATATTGCTCCAGTTTGCCCTGCCGAATGTCGTGTTGTCGTCCTTGTAGTCAGAGCATTGTACAGCGAAGATGCTCTCCTTTGAGTTCTTGTATTCCGGGAGGAAGATGTCTCCGAAATCTTCGAGATAGCCGTATTTTGAGGCTTTCACCGTGGCTGTGTATTCCACCACCTTCTTCATGTAGTCCTGGTTGATGTGTGCTACGCCGTTAGTAGCCTCGTAACCGTCGCCCCATGCGAGTGTGAGATAGCACTTGGCGAGATAGCTTGCCGCTGCAATCTTGTTCACTCTTCCTCCGTCTGCCTGTTCTGCCGGCAGCACGTCGTATCCCATCTTGAAATCGTCTATGATTTTCTGGAAGAGCTGCTCGTACGTGAACTCGTCGTTGCGTGTCTGCTCCTGGGTGTTGTTTTTATACACCTCTTCGTCAATCCACGGAATCTGGCGGAACATGGTGACGAGCTTGAAATAGAAATGTGCGCGTAGGAATCTGACTTCTGCTTCTCTCTGTCTTGCAGTCTCCGCCCCGAGTTTTGCTTCGCCGTATTCCTCCACCGAGACAAGTGCGCGGTTGCATCGTGATACTGCGCAGTAGAGTCTGTACCACAGTTCGTCGAATTCTCCCGGTGTCGAGGTCAGTGTTGACCATATCTCCATCGGGTGATACCCTGTGTCTGTCGTTCCAGAGCCGCCTTTCAGACAGTCGTCGCTTGCCACGTCGCCGTATGGCCACAGGTTGAACGGATAGCTGTACCAGCAGTCGCCGAGCATGGCGTAAGCCGAAGTAACCATCTTCTCCGGGTTCTCCATCGCCAGATTCTCGTCTATTACACCTTCTGGCTCAACCTCGATGAAATCGTTGCATGATGTGGCGGCGAACATCGTCACCACCGCTAATATATATATAGAAATCTTTTTCATTGTTTGTCGGAATTAAGTTGTGATGATTAGAAGCCGAGTTGAAGTCCGAAAGCGACGGATGTCGCGCGTGGATACGCCCAGTTCGGGTTCTCCGGGTCAGAAACGGTGAAGCCGTCAGATTTGAGGGTGAGGAGGTTCTGTCCTGAGACATAGAGGCGTGCGCTTGTCATGTTCACCTTCTTCAGCAGTTTCTCCGGCATGTTGTAGCCTACTTGCAGCGTGCGCAGTTTCAGCCATGAGCCGTGCTCAACGAAATATGATGAGGCTCGTCCCTCGTCTCCCGTGTTGTTTGTCGTCAGTGCCGGTATGGTTGACGAGGTGTTGTCCTGTGTCCATGCCTGCAGCATTCTGTTGCCCTTGTTGCTTCCGGCGTCTGTTATGCTGTAGAAGTCGGTCTGGAATTTCTGGTTGTTGTAGATGTCCACGCCGCATACTCCCTGGAAGAACATGGAGAGGTCGAAGTCCTTATAGTTCAGCGAGACGTTCAATCCCCATGAGAAGTCAGGCACCGGGTTGAAAATCCAAGTCTGGTCTTCAGCCGTGATGCGTCCGTTATTGTCGAGGTCTGCGTATTTCAGTCCGCCTACGCGAGCGTTCTCCTGCCCGCTGCTCTCCACCTCTTCCTTGTTCTGGTATAGTCCTTCCACTACATATCCGACAATCGAGCCGTATGGCACTTTTGCCTGCACGAGATTTTCTTTTGTCGTGTGTGCGTACGAGCCGGTTGCCTTCTCTGGCAGATACGTCACGCGGTTGCGGAAGAAGTCGAGGTTTCCGTTGATGTTGTAGCCCAGTCCGTATGTTGTGGTGTGGCGGTATCCGACAGTAAATTCCATACCCCAGTTCTGCAACGAAGGGCCGTTGCTCCACGATGCTCCGCCCTCACCGAGCGATGCGAGATAAGCCGGCTGAATGAGCATGTCCTTCACCTTTTTCAGGTAGATGTCCGCTGTGCCGTAGAGTTCTTTTCTGAAGAGCGAGAAGTCGATACCCGCGTTGTATTGTATTGTAGTCTCCCATTTCAGGTTCGGGTTCTCCGTCTGTGTTGCGCGGAAGCCGGAGGGCAGTATTCCTGAGCCTTGCAGATAGAGGTCGTATGCGGTAGAAGTGACGCGGTCGTTGCCGTAGTCAGCCACATACAGTCCGTATCGTGCGTTGTTCGAGATGGCCTGGTTGCCCGTCTCGCCCCATGAGAGGCGTATTTTCAGGTCGTCGAGCCAGTCTTTTTCAAGATGCTGCGATAGTCGGTAGCCGAGAGTGGCAGCTGGGAATGTACCATACCTGTTGTTGCGGCCGAAGCGCGAGCTGCCGTCCCTTCGTATTGTGAAAGATGCGAGCAGGAGGTCTTTCCAGTTGTAGTCTGCCTTTCCGAAGAACGAGACGAGGTTGTAGCCGGAAGCTATGCCGGAAGCGCGTTCGGTGCCGGTGGCGGCGTCGGGCCACATATATTTATATGTCTCAAGGTCGAAGAGCTCGGCGTATGCCGATATGTCGTCGCGGTTCTGATGGTGCATCTCCATACCGAGCAGCACTCCGAAGTGGTGGTCGTCCCATAGCGTGAAGTTGTAGTTTGCCGTGTTTGACCATGTCCATTTCATATCGTCGGAAGCTCCGAGCGTCGTGCTTGGCGTGTCGTTGTTCACGACATCCGAGTGGAAGGTGTAGTTCACGGAGTGTATGAACGACTGGTCGTAGTCTATACCGAAGTTTGACCGCAGAATCATTCCCTCAATCGGCTTGATGTCGATATATGCGTTTCCGAAGATACGCCATATCTTCAGTCTGTTGTCGCGGTTGTGGTAGAGTTCTCGCAGAGGGTTCTGACGGTCGCTCATTCCACCTACGGGGCCTGCGAAAGTCACTCCGTCTTCCTCATAGACAGGCACGGTGGGCGACATCTTCAGTGCGTTTTCCATCGGGAAGCTGTTCACCTGGTTGGTGTAGCTGACCGTGAGATTCTCGCCTATAGTTACGAGTTTGTTGATGTTGAAGCTTGTGTTGACGCGTCCGGAGAAGTTCTCGAAGTCCGTATATTTCAGGATGCCCGTGTTGTTTTTGTATCCAAACGAGAGGAGAGCGGAATATTTGTCCGTCGCGTTGGATATCGACAGGTCGTAGCTTTGTGAGAAGCCGGTTCTTGAGATAGCGTCGAGCCAGTCTGTGTCGCTGAATCTCATCGTCTTCTTCGCATTGATATATCCGTCGTACAGTCCGTTTACGGTGTAGCTGTTGTATTTGTTTGTCTTCGGGTCGTAGGCCTTGATGCCTATTCCTTCAGTCGCGTTGAGGTTCAGTCCGTAGTTGCTTGCGTACGCGATGGGGTCAAGTCCGTCGTTGAGTGCCGCCTGTGCCATCGCCGTAGCATATTCGGCGGAGTTGCAGAGGTCCATCGTTGACTGTGAGGTGTAGAACTGTGCGGCGAGGTTTGCAGAGAAGTCAATCTTCACCTTCTCTCCTTTCTTGCCCTTTCTTGTAGTGATGATGATGACACCGTTGGCTGCTCTCGATCCGTAGATTGATGCCGAAGCAGCGTCCTTAAGCACCTGCATGCTCTCGATGTCGTTCATGTTGAGCGAGTTGAGCGATGCAGTGGTAGGCACTCCGTCAATCACGAACAGCGGGTCCTGTGACGAGTTGAAAGAGCCGATACCTCTAATTCTCACCGTTCCGGAGCCCGACGGCGAACCGTCTGTTGTTATTGTCATGCCCGCCACCTTACCTTGCAGCGCTCTCATAGGGTCAGTGTCCGACGATGTCTTGAGGTCTTCGGTCTGCACGACAGCCACCGAACCGGTCAGGTCTGCCTTTCGCTGTGTGGTGTAGCCCGTTACGACGACTTCCTGCAGGCTCAGTGCGTCTTCTTTCATTGTCACTCTCATGTCAGCGGCAGCGGGGATTTCCTGTGTCAGAAAGCCGATGTAGCTGAAAACGAGAGTGGCTCCGGGAGCTGTCTTGATTTTGAACTGGCCATCGATGTCAGTTATGACACCGTTCGTAGTGCCTTTTTCCATCACTGTGGCTCCGATGACAGGCTCGCCGTTCTGTTCGGTGACGATACCTGTGACATCAATGTTCTGTGCCGTGGCGATGTCGGAGACGACAATGCACAGCATCAGGAGAATGTAATGCTTGATTTTCTTCATTGATAGTTGGTTTTAATATGGTTAGATTTCTTTTCCGAGTGCAAATATAGATATATTATATAAGGTATATATAAAAAAAACGTTCATTGTAACGAAAAAATGTTACAATGAACGTTTTTTGTATTATTTCTATTCAAGATTTATACAGGAGAAGCGGTTTCCGACGGTGTTTTATGGCGTCATGGTGTATGTGTCATACTTCGTCGCATTCCGGTGTGTTCCGCTCGCGCTCTTCTCCCGGGCTTATTCCGTATTCGTCCTTGAAGCATTTTGTGAAGTATGACGGTGCGTTGAACCCCACCGCATACGCAATCTCAGATATTGTCTTGTCGGTTACGGTGAGCAGTTTCTTTCCTTTCTCAAGTCTTGATCGCCGTATGAGTTCTACGGGCGACATACCTGTCAGGGCTTTGGTCTTCCTGTACAGTTGCACGCGGCTCATTCCTATTTCCTCTCCGATGCGCTCAACGGACAGTTCCGGATCGGCGAGGTTAGCCTGAATGGTGTCTCTCAGCTTTGTGATGAAGTTGCTGTCGCGTATGTCGATGTGTGGCTGTGTTACCGTCTCTGCGAGTTTGTCGGCCGACTGTTGTGTAGCCTCCGCCGCCGCGTTCTCCGCCTCAGAAGCGAGGTGCGAGATGTCCGCCGACGGCGATGCGGCTTTGTCGGCATAAACATTGCGCAGAGTGCGTCGTATGCTGAGCAGGTTGTCGATGCGTGCGAGGAGCAGCGGTGTAGAGAAGGGTTTCGTGATGTATGCGTCGGCGCCGTGTGTGTAGCCTTCCATTCGCTGTTCGTCGAGCGTGCGTGCTGTCAGCATCACTACGGGTATGTGGCATGTCGCGGCATCCGCCTTTATCCTGCGGCACAGTTCCAGTCCGTCCATCACAGGCATCATGACGTCGCTGACGATGATGTCGGGCAGGTCGCGTTGTGCGGCGGCGAGGGCTTCGCTGCCGTTGGCGGCGAGTGTGACGTTATATTTCGGCGAGAGCAGTGCGTAGAGCAGCGAGCGTATCTCGGCGTTGTCGTCAACGACGAGGATGTCAGCCTCCGCGTCAGCCGTCGTCTCTGTCTCCGTCTTCTGCCCCTCTGCCGTTGCCGGCTGTTGCGCATCGGTTGTATCCGCCTGTGTTTCTATGCAGTCGGAGAGATAATTCTCGTCAGTGCCTATCTTTCTGAAATCGAGTATTTCATCAACCAAATGTGTCAGCGTCGCGATGTTGCGTTGCATCATCTCCGCCATTTTGTGCTGCCGTTCAGATAGCGAGGTGTCGTTGTTCAGCTGCTCTGCCGGCGCTGCGATGAGGGTCAGCGGTGTGCGCAGCTTGTGTCCCACGTTAGTGAAGAACACCAGCCGTGCGTCAGCCATGTCCTCGAGGCGTGTGTATAGCTGCTGCAGCTCTTCGTTGCGGCTTTGCAGTTCGTCGCTGCGCTGCCGCAGTTCGTTGTTCAGTCTGTGCTTCGTGACGTACGCCCTGAAAGTGAGCAGTGTGAGTGCGATGACAAGCGAGATGACGATTACGAACACGATGATGACCCTCTGCTGTGTGTTGACTTGCGTGAAATAGGTGTCGAGGCGTTTGTATAGAATCTCTATGTCGTCCGTGACGCGCTGCAGTTCTATGTGTTGGTTGATTGTTGTCTGTGCGTTGGTCTTGTCGATTACCGACGATTGCAGCTTGTATGTCTTCTCCACCTTCTCTCCGTTGAGTATGCGCTGTGCAATTCTCATCACCTCCACGCCTTGTGTCGGATAGCTGTAGGATGCCACGAGAATTCCTCTGTTGACGAGGTCTGCGCCTCCTCCCTTGTACGGCAGTGCATCGACACCGTAGTATTTTATGTCTTTCATGCCCTGACTCATTGCCACCCGCCGTGCTCCCATGGCGAGGCGGTCGTTGTGTCCGAAGACGCAGTCGATGTGTCCTTTATGCTGTGCGAGAATCTGTTTCATGGCTTTCTCTCCGCTTTTCTCCGTCCAGTCTCCGAGAGCGGACGATACGAGCGTTATGTCTGGAAATGCCTTCAGCGCGTCGGCGAATCCCCTGTGGCGTTCTATGGCGGGCGAAGAGCCTTTCAGTCCGGTTATCTCGACGACAGTTCCCCGCCCTTCGAGGTGCTGTGCGATGAGTGTGCCCATGGTGTGTCCCACCTCGTAGTTGTCGGCGCTGACGTATGTGGTGTATTTCTCTGAGGTGGTACGCCGGTCGAAATATATTACGGGAATGCCGCTGTCGTATGCGCTGTCGATGACGGCGGTTAGGTTTGTTGCAGAGTTAGGCGCGACGATAAGCAGGTCCACCTTCCGGTTGATGAAGTCTTTTATCTGTCCGATTTGCTTCTCGTCGTTGTCATCGGCAGAGAGGAAGCTGAGCTCCATGTTATCTGTGATGTAGCTGCCTATGACGAGTTCCCGGTTGAGTTTCTCTCTCCAGATGTCTTCGCTGCATTGCGACACGCCGATGGTTTTCTTTTCAGCAGTCTTGACGCAGCCCGTCAGGATGAGCAGCAGAGACAATGCAAGTAGTGAGTTTTTCATAATCGTTGGTATTTAAGTTGTAGAATGTGGCCCGGTGTGTCACAGGTCTCTTACAGCGGGAAGACGAGCGTGGTGATGAAGATGTTTGCCGCGAGGATGACAAGGTTCATCACAATGCCGATGCGTGCGAAGTCAGAGAAGCGGTAGCCTCCCGGAACATAGACGAGCATGTGTGTCGGCGAGCCTATCGGGGTGGCGAAGCTTGACGAGACGCTGACCATCAGTGCGACGCAGAAGGTTAGCGGGTTGGCGCCGAGAGACTGTGCCGCAGACATGGCGATGGGGAAGAACATCGCTCCGGCGGCAGTGTTTGAGATGAACTCTGTGACGAAGGTGCCTACGAGGCATATCGCCGTGAGCACGATGATGGGGTTAGGTCCGCAGATGTCGAGGAGGTTCTGTGCGAGCAGGTCAGCCAGCCCCGTGCTCTCGATGGCCTTTCCGATGCAGACGCTTCCAGCGAAGACGATGAGGATGTTGAAGTCGATGCTGTCCATCGCCTGGCTGATGGAGCATAGGCGCAGCGCTGTCACGGCTATCGCTGCGATGACGCACGCCTGCAAGAGCGACATGACGCCGCAGGCTGAGAGTGCAACCATCGCCACCATGACAATCATTGCTGCGACGGCGCCGCGCACGCCTTTCGGCAGTCCCTCGCTTGCCATGACGCCGCTGAGATATTCGTTGCGCAGCCCGTATCGTCGGCATAGGCTGACGATGCTGTCTGTCGAACCGGTCACGATGAGGCGGTCGCCTCCCATGACGAAACTTTCGGGGATGTCGTCCGTCTCGATGATGTTGTCGAAGCGTTTCACGGCGAGCGGCGTGACAGTCTCTGCTGTGCCGTCGGCAGGTTTCAGGATGCCGGCTTCGCTGTATGTCATGCCGATGTTGGGGTTGTCTGACGCTATGCTGAGTTCGGCGGTATAGTCTTCCGCCGCTGCGTTGTCGAGTGGCGACTGCCTGACGGGCAGCAGGCGTTGCATGATGACGAGTGTCGCTATGCCTGCCGCGAGGCAGAACAGTCCGCTGACGGTGGGTGTGAGTATGCTTAGCGGTGTGCCTGTGGCGTCGGTGTAGAGGCCGCTGATGATGAGGTTGGGCGGAGTGCCGACGAGTGTGCATACGCCTCCCATGCACGAGGCGTAGGATAGCGGTATGAGCAGTTTTGACGGCGGGATGTTCAGTTTCCGCGACCATATCTTCACTACGTTGACGAAGAGGGCGACGACTGTGGTGTTCGACAGCACGGAGCTCAGGGCGGCGACGGGCAGCATGAGGCGCACCATGGCGCGCGAGAGAGTGCGCGGTGTGCCCATGAGGTATCGCACGATGAGGTTGAGGACGCCGGTGTATGTCATGCCGGCGATGACGATGTATAGCACTGCGACGACGATGACGGATTCAGAGCTGAAGCCTCCGAAAGCCTCTTTCGCGTCGAGGATGCCGGTGACGAAGAGGGCGGCGATGGCGTAGAGGAATGCCGCCTCGGTGCGTATGCGCGTGAGCGACAGCGAGGCGAAGAGTGCGAGGACTATGGCGAGTGTGAGCCATGCGTCTGTTGTGATGGCGAGGATGGTCATGGCAGGGTGGGCGTCTTTGGAGGTTTGGACGGCGGAAACCGGATGTCTTGATGTCTGAAATCAGCCGAGAGGCATGTGGAAGCAGCGCCGGCGCTTTATGACTTCATTCTCGAGATACTCCCATTGTGCGGCAGACTGGAAGTTGTCCTCGAGCTGCGGGTTTGTCTCTGCCCATTTGAAACCCATCTTGGCGTAGATGGGTATGAGGTCGTTGAAGAGCATGGCGTTGACACCCTTGCCCTGATAGTCGGGGCGCACGGCTACAAGGAGCAGCTCTACACAGTCTTCGTGTTTCCATTTCAGGGACTTCAGCAGGTGCCACCATCCGAAGGGGAAGAGCTTTCCTCCGGATTTCTGCAGGGCGTGTACGATGCTTGGCATGGAGAGGCCGACACAGACCAGCTCTTCTTTCTCGTTCATGATGAGTGTCTGCATGCGCAGGTCGATGAGGGGGAGGTATGTGTCGATGAGCTGCTGTATCTTCTTGTCGCTGAGGCGCGAATATCCGAACAGCGGCGCGTAGCTCTCGTTGATGAGGTCGAAGATTTTCTTTCCGTAGCCCTTCTCGTGCACTTCTTTCATGCTCTTGAGCTTCTTGATGTGCAGGTTTGAGCGTTTTGCGGCAATCTGCGCTATTCGCGCGAATTTCTCCGGCACCTCTGCCGGTGCCATCACTTTCCTTTCCATCCAGTCTATTTCCTTCTCCAGCCCGTATCGTTCCATGTGTTCGGGATAGTAGGGGTAGTTGTAATGAGTTGACATGGTGCCTATTCTGTCGAATCCTTCTATGAGCATGCCCTCTCGGTCGAAGTCGATGAATCCCATAGGCCCCTGCATGGTGTCCATCCCCTGCGCCTTTCCCCATTGCGCTACGGTGTCGAGCAGCATTGCGCTGACGTTGTAGTCGTCGATGAAGTCAATCCATCCGAAGCGCACGTTGCGTGTGTTCCAGGTCTCGTTGGCGCGTCTGTTGATGATGGCGGCGACGCGTCCGACGGTCTTCCCGTCGCGTTCGGCGGTGAAGAGGCGGAAGTCGCAGAATTCGAGTGAGGCGTTCTTCTCCGGCGAGAAAGTGGCCTTGAGGTCGGTGTAGAGTTCTGGCACGGCGCAGTCGTTGCCTTTGTATAGGTCGTAGTTGAATTGTATGAAACGGTCGAGGTCCTTTTTTGTCTTCACCTCTTTTATAATAATGTCTGACATGTAGTGTTGTGGTTTGTATGTTGTCTGTTGTGTTCAGCAGTTTTCTGTGAGGCGTCTGTACAGGTGCATCATCCGGTGTGTGAGCATTGTGGGGTCGAAGTGTGTCCGGGCGTATTGTTCCATAGCCTTGCCGGTGTGTCTGTTCAGGCTGTCGTCGGCTGTCAGCCTGGCGATGTGGTGTGCCATCTGTTCGGCTGCGCAGCTGCTGTGTGGGTTGATGAGGCAGGCGTCCGGTCCGGCGGCTTCTGGCAGCGACGATACTGTCGTGGTGATGACGGGTGTCTGTTGCAGTGCGGCTTCTACGACGGGCAGGCCGAAGCCTTCGTAGAATGAGGGATAGACGAAGAGGCGCGCCTTGGCGTAGAGAGCCTGCAGCAGCGTGTTGTTGTGTATGTCCGTCGCTATGGCGACGCTGTTCCGCAGCCCGTACTGCTCGATGCGCTGCTCGACGAGGGTGCGGTAGGCTCTGCCGTTGCCTACAACGAGGAGGAAGGGGCGGTTGTCGGGTTTTAGCATGGCGAGGGCGTCGATGACGGCGATGAGGTTCTTGCGCGAGTTGATGGAGCCGACGTACAGGATGAAGTCGTCGGGCAGCGAGCCGCCGAAACGGTTGCTGACGGCTGTCTCAGCCTCGTCGGCAGACAGCGGTGTGTAGTAGAACTCCTGCACGGGCTGGTAGATGACGCTGATGTTCTCTTCCGGCACGCCGTAGAAGCGCATCACGTCGCGCTTGGTGGATTCGGAGATGGCGATGACATGCGTGGCGTTGCGGCAGGCCCTGCCATACTTGAAGTCGTAGATGACGCGGTCGGCGGCATGATACATGTCGGGGAAGGTGCGCCACGCCACGTCGTGCATGGTTACTACGGTGGGCATGCTGTCCGGCAGCCGCAGCGGCAGCTCGTTGGACAGGCCGTGGAAGATGTCGCAGCCCTCGCGCCTCGCCCGGTGTGCGAGAGAGAAGGTGCGCGGCAGCGTGCGTGCGTCGTAGAGCACGTAGCTGTTGTCGGGATAGAGCCGTTGCAGGCCGCCGACGATGGTGCGCGAGTAGTTGCCCAGACCCGTGTTGTTGTGATAGTAGCGTTTTGCGTCGAAGGCTATTTTCATCTTTTTCCGAATAGTTGTGAGAGGATGAAGTAGAACACCGTGCCGGCGACAAGCCCTCCTATGGCGTCGATGGCGTAGTGCGCCTTGATATATACTGTCGAGAAGAAGAGCAGTATGTATAGCGGCAGAAACCATTTGAGGACGTCGTAGCTGTGTCTCATGCGGCAGTATCGCGCGCCGAGCAGCAAGAGCACGGTGGCTATGCCGACATGGCTTGAGGGGAACGCCGCCGTGGGGCGTTCGCCTGCGTCGTGCGCCACCTGCACCAAGGCGCGGAAGGGACCGTCATCGCCGGGCAGGGGCAGGCATTCAAGATGCGTGGTGAAGTGTGTGCCGACATCGGGGAAGACACCCGCCAGGGCGTTCTCCACGCCTATCGCCTGGAAATAGTACTGCGGCCCGGCAACGGGGAAGATGACGTAGATGAGATAGAAGAGGAAGAACGACGTGATGACGATGCCTGTCGTCTCCACAAACTTGTCGTAGTATCTGAAGAAGAACAGCATCGGGATGATGACGGACATGAAATAGTATGAGCCGTAGCCGAGGTACATGAGTTCGGAGAACCACCACCACGGCATCGTCTCGCTGAAGAGGATGGCGGGCTGCGATGCGAAGACGGCGTGTTCCCATCCTGCCACGAGAGGGTCGAAGTTGGGCAGGATGCGGTTGAGGGCGTATGTGTCGGGATACCACTCGCCGAGCAGCACAATCTGCGCCATCACTCTCACCGCCATCGTCATGGGGCAGGGGACGAGGCGGTAGAGCCCCCAGAGGGCGAGCGTCACGGTGACAAGTCGCACGCGGGTCCATACCATAGCCTCCGGGTCGGGATAGCTCGTCGAGCAGACAAGCACGATGCAGAGGGTGAGAAGGGCGTAGGCGTAGATCACCCACTCGTGGATGAGGGGTCCCTTGACGGGGCGCGCCTCTATGGTGAAGATGTTTTTTACAGACATTGGCATTTGTTTTTGATGTGGGGCAGGAGGGGGGCGGCGGTCATATCCACCCGTTCTGCCTGTACCACCGCACGGTGCGGCGCACCCCCTCGGCGAGCTTCACCTCGGGGCGGAAGCCGAGCAGGCGCCGCGAGGCGGAGATGTCGCAACGCCAGTCTCTCTGGCTGAGGATGTTGTATTTGTCGTTGTTCAGCGTCACCGCCTTTCCCGTGACGCGCATGAAGATGTCGCCGCACCGGCAGACGGCGCGCAGGACGAAGAGCGGGGCTGTGACACGCAGTACGCGGTGGCGCGAGCCCTTCAGCGCCGACAACTCGCCGGCGATGAGGCGCGAGAAGTCGCGCGAGGTGTAGGTCTCGCCGTCAGACAGCGTGAAGATGTGTCCCGTGACGTCCTCCGCCTTCCCCTCTATGGCGCGCATGATGGCCTGCACGACATCCGTGACATATACGAACGTGATGTGCTGGGGCGAGAAGCCGGCGGCGAAGTCGATGTGGCGGCACAACGTCTGCACCATCATGAGATAGTCGCGCTCGCGCGGACCATAGACCCCCGTCGGACGCAGTATGACCCAGGGCAGCCGGCACGCCTCGACAATCTTCTCCGCCTCGCGCTTCGACGCTCCGTAGGCGGTGGGCTTGCCCAGCGCCTCGCCCTCGATGCTGTTGATGGCGGACAGGGAACTGAGGAAGACGAAGCGCGGCAGACGGCTTTCGCACTCCGAAGCGCCGTCCCGGAGGGCGAGACGCTGCAGCACGCTGACGAGACGGGCGGTGAGCAGCGTGTTGTGGCGGTGGAAGTCTGACTTGCGGACGCATTTCGTAGCGCCGGCGGCATGCACCACGGCATCGAAGCGCAGCCCCTGCAGGGCGGCCTCCATTGCCGCCTCGTCCTCAAAGTCCGTCTCGAGAAGGTGGAGACGGCTGTCGCCCAGAAACCTCCGCGAACTCGTGCGGCGCACGGCACACCATACCTCCCAACCGCGGCCGAGCATCGCCTCGGCGGCGTGCGAGCCTATGAATCCGGAACCTCCGGTAAGCAGTATTCTCATATCTGACACGTCTTTTACGGACACTGTGCCGCGTCTGCCGACACCGCCCGCACCGCAGGCCACTCGTGGCAGGGTGCGGCTGTTCAAACAGTTAAAATGAAATAATTAACAAAAAATTCATGAAACACGTTTGCAAAGGTACAAAATATTTTGTTACTTTGCAACAACATAAATACAAAAGACTATGGGAAAGGCAAAAAAAGGCGGAAAACGGATGAACAAGAGGCAGCTGACGGAGCTGCTGGCATCTTTTTTCCAGGGACAACCTAACAAGACATTCTCTCTGAAGGACATCTTCCGCAACCTGAAACTCGATACGCATCCGCTGAAGATGCTCGCCATCGACATTCTTGAGGAGCTGTCGTGGGACGACTTCCTCACACGCGTCACCGACACCTCCTTCCGTCTCAACCAGAGCGGACAGGTGCTCGAAGGCACCTTCATTCGCAAACGCACGGGCAAGAACTCGTTCCAGCCGGACGGCACCGACCAGCCGCCGGTCTTCGTCGCAGAGCGCAACTCGATGTACGCACTCGACGGCGACCGCGTGCGCGTCACGCTCATGGCACGCCGCAACCGCCATATCAAGGAGGCGGTGGTGACGGAGATTCTAAAGCGAAGCAAGACACAGTTTGTCGGAAAAGTGCTGACAGAGCACGGAGTGGCTTTCGTACGCCCCGACGGCGAGAACCTCTCGAAAGACATCATCGTGCCGAAGCGACTGCTGCACAGAGCGGCGGTGAACGACAAGGTGATTGTGCGGGTGGTGGAATGGCCGCAGGATGAACACGGGCATATCGTAGGAGAAGTGGCGGCAATACTCGGACAGACAGGCGACAACACCACGGAGATGCACGCCATCCTGGCGCAGTACGGGCTGCCATACACCTATCCGAAAAACGTGGAGGACGCCGCAGAGAAACTGTCGGCTGAAATCACGGAGGCTGACTACGCCGAGCGCGAGGACTTCCGCGACGTCTTCACCTGCACCATCGACCCGCACGACGCAAAGGACTTTGACGACGCACTCTCCTTGCGACGCCTGCCGGACGGCTTGTATGAGGTGGGCGTACACATAGCCGACGTAAGCCATTATGTGGCGGAAGGCTCCGTCATCGACAAGGAGGCACGGCAGAGAGCGACAAGCGTTTATCTCGTCGATCGTACCATACCCATGCTGCCCGAGAGACTCTGCAACTTCATCTGCTCGCTCCGCCCCAACGAAGAGAAACTTGCATACTCCGTCATCTTCAACCTCGACAGCGAGGCGAACATAAAGAAATGGAGGCTCGTACACACCGTAATAAAGTCAGACCGACGCTTCACCTACGAAGAGGCGCAGGAACGCATAGAGAACAACACGGGCGACTACGCCGGGGAAATCAACACTCTCTGGATGCTCGCACGCCAGCTGCGCGAACAGCGCATGAAGAACGGAGCCATAAACTTCCAGCGGGAGGAGATGCGCTTCGACATCGACGAGAAAGGCGTGCCCGTGCGATGCTACTTCAAAGTCTCAAAAGAGGCTAACAAACTCATAGAGGAGTTTATGCTGCTCGCTAACCGCACCGTGGCGGAGAGCGTCGGAAAGGTGGCGAAAGGCGCAAAGGCAAAGACCCTGCCATACAGAATACACGACCTGCCAGACCCGACAAAACTCGAGACGCTCCGGGACTTCATCGTCAAGTTCGGATACAAGCTGAAGACTACCGGGACGAAGAGCGCGGTGGCTAAGTCGCTCAACAACCTCCTCGGACAGGCGGAAGGGAAAAAGGAGCAGAAACTCATCGAGACAGTAGCCCTCAGAGCCATGATGAAGGCGAAATACTCCGTGTATAACATCGGACACTACGGCCTCGCCTTCGACTACTACACACACTTCACGTCACCCATACGCCGCTATCCCGACACCATGGTACACCGCCTGCTAACCAGATATCAGAACGGAGGACGCTCGGCAAGCAAGGAGAAATACGAGGAACTCTGCAAACACTCAAGCGACATGGAACTGCTCGCGGCACAGGCGGAGCGGGATTCCATCAGATACAAGATGGTGGAGTTCATGAGCAAATTCCTCGGACAGACCTTCGACGCACATATCTCCGGCGTGGCGTCATACGGCATATACTGCGAGATTGACGAGAACCACTGCGAGGGACTGGTGCCCATGCGCGACCTCATGGACGACTACTATGAGTTTGACGAGAAGAACTACTGCCTCCGCGGCCGCCGCCGCCACAACTGCTACGCTCTCGGCGACGCCATCCGTATCAAGGTGGCACGCGCGAACATCGACAAACGACAGCTCGACTTCACCCTCGCCGACTGACAAAGCCTCCCGGCGAGCCACAGCTTTCCTCGCGACAACACCCGGACATCATCCCTGAAGACAACAGAGACAACAAAAACAACATGTCTTGTTATTGCAGACAAGATACCAAGTTGTTTTCGTTGTCTCTGTTGTCGTTTAAAACAGCCATTCTGACAGCTCTCACGAATTAAACTATCTTAACACTTCCGGCGATCACAAAAATACCCCGGGTTTTCTTTGAAAAACACCCTCCCGAACCCCGGAAAACCATTTTTCCATACCGAAAAACACATCTCACGCTCTCACTTTGACTATCTTGCCCTCTCACTTTGACTATCTTGGCACGTCACTCAGACTATCTTGCAGCCTCACTTATACTGTTTACACCCTCATTTTTACTGTTTTACAACAAAAAACACCGTTCCGCGACACGGAAAACACGCTGTTTTCCACTCGCAGAACGGTGTAACTCGTTGATATGCCATCATATACACAAAACCCTTCAAAAACCGCGCAGAAATCGCCGTTGGCATACGACGGCTGAAAATATCGCCTGTATTTTAGTTAGGGAGTGTATAGTTTTCTTAATAAACCTTTATTTGTTGTCGTAGAATCTCTGCATGACGACGGCGCACGACGCATCGCCCGTGATGGACATCGTGGTGCGTGCCATATCCACGATACGGTCGATGCCCGCCACAAGAGCCACGCCCTCGATGGGGATGCCGGCAGAACCGAACACCATTGCCATCAGAGCCAGCGAACCGCCCGGGATGCCCGGCGTGCCGATAGACGCTATCGTGGCGGACAGCGCAACTGCCATATACTGCTGCATCGTGAGGTCGATGCCGCAGCAGGTGGCGATGAAGACACTCGTCACACCGAGATAGATTGCCACGCCGTCCATATTGACTGTCGCACCGAGAGAGAGCACGAAGTTGCCCACATCCTCCCTCACACCCAAACGGCGCGTGCTGCCCATCGTATAGGGAAGCGTGGCAACACTCGAATCGCTCGAATAGGCGAACAGCATGGCGGGAAGCATCTCCCGGAAAAACCTCACCACACCCGTCTTCCCCAGCACCTTGACACAAGGCGCATACACCACAAGGGCGTGGAGAGCGAAACACAGATAAGCCACGGCGATGAGCATCGCATACGAACCCAGTACCTGCGGACCGTTGACTGCCACGACGGGCGTCAGCATACAGAACACGCCGAAGGGCGCTATAGCCATGATATAGGCAAGAATCTGCTGCACCACCTCGTTGAAACTCAGAAGCAACTCCCGCGCCGCCCTGCCACGCTCGCCAACATGCACTATGGCGAAGCCGAAAAAGACGGTGATGACAATGACCTGCATCATCGACGTCGTGGTGATAGGCTCAAGGATATTGCTCGGGAAAAAGCCCACAATCTGGTCCATGAAACTCAGCTCCGGGACATCAGCCACCTCGCCGTCGCCCGAAAGCGTGATGACGGGGAAGAACCCCCGCAGCAGTGTGGAGACACCCAAGCCCAAGGTCACGGCGGCAAGGGTGGTGAGCGAGAAATAGAGAAGGGCGCGGATGCCTAACCGACCCACCTTAGACACATCCTCCATCGACAAGATGCCGGCGATGATGGAGAGCATCACAAGCGGCACGACAATGAATTTCAGAAGGTTGAGGAATATCGTCCCGAGGGGCTTGATGTAAGCCTCCGCCACATCGGGACACCCCTGCATGGCATAACCCGCAACGATGGCAAGCACCAGAGCGAGGAAAATCTGTGTCGTCACAGAGAGATGAAGAAGTCGTTTCATAATATATAGGTTTCTGAAGTTGTCCACCAGCGTTTGTCTTTATTACAACCATCCAGGCTGCTCTGCCCTCACTGACCGCTGCGGATATCCCGGCGCAAAGGTGTCGCAAGGTGTGGCCAGCCTGAAAGGCTGTACTAAGCGAAGCGTTCGTAACCCGGGACACAGTCCCGGGGTTATGTGTGTGGGGACAGCTGTCTGTAAGACAGTACCTTGTTGCGCCTTGCGTTGATATCAAGGTGCTGCATGACCATACGGACATCCCGCCACAAGCCTGTCGCAAGCTGTGACCAGCCTGTAAGGCTGTACTAAGCGTAGCGTTCGTAACCCGGGACACAGTCCCGGGGTTAGGTGTGTGGGGGACGACTGTCTGAAAGACAGTACCTCGTCTCATCAAAAGACCTCAACCCATTATGTTTCTTTATGTGTGTAGGGAGAACAGTATGGAGGGAAATTCTATTTCTAATCCTCAAGCAAGTTGTCTTTCTCAGGGCTCAATCCAAACTCTTGTAGCAGACTGACATATTCGTCCTTAAAACAGACAGTCCTATGATGAACCTTCTGGTTCTTGATATATTCCACCACATTATGCCTATCTTTCTGAGAATAAGAGAAGGCAGCATATCCATTCCCCCATGTATAGAAACCCGGAAACCATTCCTTATGCTCTTTAAGCCATCGTGAAGATTCCTGCTTCACTACTTTAATAAAATCGCTCACTGAAATAGAAGGATGAATCTCAACACACATGTGGACATGGTCTGGCATGGAATTAATTCTGAACAGATTACATTTTTTCTCTTTGCATATACCGTAGATGTAAGCGTAGAGATCTTTCTCGTGTTCCTCCGTTATTGTTCTTTGGCTGTATTTCGTGCGCCAGACAATATGATATGTTAGACAGATACGGCTCATGGGATGATTTGTTATGTGGTTATAATGACAAGTTTTGGGAGTTATAGATGGCAAACGGATTTTGCGTTGCGCAGCCTGTAGTACAGCACCTTGCTATATGCATAATCTGACGTTTCTCTGATGCGAGGTACTGTCTTTCAGACAGCCGCATTGCTCAGACTTACCGAGGGCTTCGCCCCCGGTTACGACCGCTTCGCTTAGTACAGCCTTTCAGGCTGATCCTGCTCCTCACTGACCACTGCGGATATCCTGGCGCAAAGGTGTCGCAAGCTGTGACCAGCCTGTAAGGCTGCCCTGCTCCTCCCTGACCGCTGGGGATATCCCGCCACAAATCCGTCGCAAGTAATGACCAGCCTGTAAGGCTGTACTAAGCGTAGCGTTCGTAGCCCGGGACACAGTCCCGGGTTATGTGTGCCGGGACGACTGTCTGTAAGACAGTACCTCGTTGCGCCTCACGTTGATACGAAGGTGCTGTTATTACTTCCCGTTGATCACTGACCGTTGAGACTCGAGGTACTGTCTTTCAGACAGTCGCATTGCTCAGACTTTACCGAGGGCTTCGCCCCCGGTTACGACCGCTTCGCTTAGTACAGCCTTACAGGCTGAACTCGCCCCTCACTGACCGCTGGGGGTATCCCGGCACAAATCTGTCGCAAGCTTAGTACAGCCTTCCAGGCTGATCCCGTCCCTCACTGACCGCTGGGGACATCCCGCCAGCCCGATTGTCATGGACTTTGCCGAGGGCTTCGCCCCCGGGTCAGGTTATGCCATCCTCACACCTCTGCCGTGCCTTTCAGCGTCGCGCTCGACGATGATGTGATGCGCACCATCACCTTCTCCCCCGGGCGGAACGTGCGGGAGGTGCCGTCGGCGAGAGTGGCGGTGCGGTCGAAGACAACCATCTTGTTCTGCGACGTGCGGCCGCAGAGCTGCTCGCGCGAACGTTTGCTGTAACCCTCTACCAGCACCTCAAACACCTTGCCCACATCTTTCGCATACTGTGAGGCACTGATCTCCGTCTGCAGGCGTATCATCTCGTTCAGACGGCGAATCTTCTCCTCCTCCGGCACGTTGTCGGGCAGATGGCGCGAGGCGTAGGTGCCGGGACGCTCGGAATACTTGAACATGAAGGCGGAATCGTAGCCCACCTCGCGCATCAGGGAGAGGGAGAGCCGGAAATCCTCCTCCGTCTCGTCGTGATACCCCACGAACATGTCGGTCGTGATGGAGCAGTCGGGGATGATGGCACGTATCGCCGCCACGCGGTTGAGATACCATTCGCGGGTGTATTTCCTGTTCATCAGCTTCAGAATCCTGTCCGAACCCGACTGCACGGGCAGATGGATGTGCCGGCAGAGGTTAGGATAGCGTGCTATGGTGTGCAGCGTGTCGTCGCTCATATCCTTCGGATGCGACGTGGTGAAGCGCACGCGCATCTCCGGCACGGCCTCCGCGACGAGGGCGAGGAGGCGGGGGAAGTCGATGGCGTTGTCGTCGCAGCCGCCGTCAGAGGGCGGACACCAGCGGTAGCTGTTCACGTTCTGACCGAGCAGCGTCAGCTCCTTGTATCCACGGTCGCGAAGGTCGCGGCATTCGGCAAGGACGGAAGCCACGTCGCGCGAGCGTTCCCTGCCGCGGGTGTAGGGCACGATGCAGTAGTGGCAGAAGTTGTTGCAGCCGCGCATGATGCTGACAAAGCCAGACAGACGGCTGCCGTGGGCGCGAAGCGGCATCACGTCGCGGTAGGTCTCCGTCAGCGACAGCTCAGTGTCGATAGCCTTATGCCCCATCTCGCACTGCGCGATGAGCGTGGGCAGGTTGAGGTAGCTGTCAGGACCGGCGACAAGGTCGGCATGATGGTCGGCGATGAGACCCTCTTTCACGCGCTCCGCCATACAGCCCAGCACGCCGAGGATGACACGCCGGCCGCTGTGCCTATATATATTATATAAGGTGTCGAGGCGGTGGAAAATCTTGTTCTCCGCATTCTCGCGCACCGAACATGTGTTAAGGAAAACAGCGTCGGCACTCTCTGTGCCGTCGCACAACTCGTAGCCAGCCATCTGCATGATGCTCGCCACAACCTCTGAATCTGCCACGTTCATCTGGCAGCCGTAGGTTTCGATAAACAGTTTCTTCATACTTTGTTCTATAAGTTTCAGATAAAATAATAATCAATATCCTGCATCCACAACCGCACGCCGGCTTGCGCGCCGCCATGAAAGCCGCTGCAAAATTACAAAAAAAAACATTTCCGCCTCCTCCGTATGGTGGATAAATGCCGTTTTGAGGGGTGAAAAACGTACTGAAAGCGGATAATTAATAAAATTTAACTAAATTGACTTATGTCAAATGAGGGTTTTCGTTGAAATTGTGTTAACTTTGCAAAACATTTACTTACTAATGTGATTTGTTAACCCCGAAAACAACGGACATCATACGGTTTTACCCCATTTTCTCGCGAAGGACAGTTGCGCCATACGCATACGTCCTACGCTGACATAGCCGGAGAAATGAAAGAGCCGCTGAACCAAGATTCTGACAAAAAATCCAATAATTAACTAACTTAAAAATCAAACAAAAAACAACATGATGGAAGCAAAGAAACTGTTTCGCAAGGTATGCATGTTGGTCTTCCTTCTCGCGCTTCTGCCCGCTGCCGCATTGGCACAGGTGCAGGTGACGGGTACGGTGTACGACTCGCAGAACGAGCCGATCATCGGAGCCACGATCATCGAGAAGGGCAACGCCAAGAATGCCGCCATCTCCGACATCGATGGTAACTTCAAGCTGAAGGTCGCTGCCGGAAAGAAAATTGTTGTATCTTATGTCGGCATGGTCACACAGGAAGTGGAGCCAGGCCAGGACCTCAAGATCGTCATGAAGGACGACGCCAGCATTATGGACGAGGTCGTAGTCATCGGCTACACGTCAAAGGCACGTAAGGACCTCACCGGTTCTGTCGGCTCCGTATCAGGCGCCAAGCTCGCCGCTGTCCCTGTCGCTTCGGCTGCCGAGGCCCTCGCAGGTAAGATTGCCGGTGTGCAGGTGACGACAGTCGATGGTCAGCCGGGTGCGGACATCAACATCCGTATCCGTGGTGGCTCGGCCATCTCTGACTCACAGGACGCGAAGCCTCTCTTCATCGTCGATGGATTCCAGACAGACAACATCAATGATATCCCTCCTACTGACATCCAGAGCATCGATGTCCTCAAGGACGCCTCGCTGACAGCCGTTTACGGTGCGCGT
>SFIS01000089.1 GCA_004555245.1 Bacteroidales bacterium | reverse complement strand
CTACATTTGCTATTGCTTTGAGAAAAACATTTTCCATGATGCAAAGATAATCATAATTTCATAAACTAACTATAATCCCCACTGATTTTCTACTGAGCCCGTATATGGCTTTTTGTGCGTGTCGTGTTTCACCCTGCGTTCTGTGTCATCTCCATGCAAGTAGCAGTTCTCTGACGATTTTGCACGCCACTGCCGTCGAGCATCCTGTGGTGTCGAGTGTAGGTGCGAGTTCGTTGACGTCTATTGCCACGACGTTGTGCGCAGCGCAAACGTTTGTGACGGCTTGTCTGAGTTGGTCGAATGTCACGCCTCCTGCTTCCGGCGTCCCTGTCCCCGGGAAGATGCTGGGGTCCATCACGTCGAGGTCTATCGTGAGATATACGGGCGACGAGGTTATCTGTCCGGGTGTTTTGCCGTCTGTTGCCAGCCAGTCGTTCACGTCGAACGGATGCAGGTCTGTGTGTCCTTCTCTTGCGAATGTCCATTCGTCCCGTTCTCCGCTTCTTATTCCGTACTGGTGTATGCGTCCGTCTCCGATGATGTCATGACATCTTCTGATGACGCAGGCGTGTGACAGTTGTACGCCGAGGTAGTCGTTTCTGAGGTCGGTGTGTGCGTCGAAGTGTATGATGTGTATGTCAGGATATCGTTTCGCCACTTCCCTGAAAGCTCCGAGTGTGACAAGGTGTTCTCCTCCTATCATGAACGGCCGCTTGCCGTCTCGCATTATTTTTGCCGTTGTTCCGGCTATGGCGTCGAGTGCTTTTTCTGCAGATCCCATCGGCAGTTCGATGTCTCCCGTGTCGCATACCTTTATGTCTTCGAGGTCGCGGTCGAGATACGGTGAGTATGTCTCCAGTCCGTATGATTCGTGTCTGATGGCAGATGAGCCGAACCGTGCGCCCGGCCTGTAGCTTGTGGTGCTGTCGAACGGTGCTCCGAAGATTACGGTTTTAGCCTCTTCGTATGCTGTGTCGCAGGCTATGAAAGTTTCGATGTTTCTTCTCATTGTCTTTTGCCGTTGTTATCAGGTGTGGTCTTCAACTCTTTCGAGCATTCGTTCTACGTATGCGGGAAGTGCGAAGCATCCCCGGTGCAGGTTTGTGGTGTAGTATCTGGTGTGTATGTTGCGTGCGTTCCACCGTTCTGCGTTGATGTCCTCTACGGGGTGGTATTTCTTCGATGCGAATCCGAACAGCCAGTATCCTGACGGATATGACGGTATGTGTGCCTGATATACGCGGCTTATGGGGAATGAGTTTACGATACGTTTGTGTGCCTTCTGTGTCTCCACTCTGTCTTCGTCGTAGAATGGCGACTGGTGTTGGTTCACCATTATTCCGTCGTCTTTCAGTGCTTTGTAGCACGATCCGTAGAACTCTCTCGACAGCAGTGATTCTCCCGGTCCGTAGAATCCGGCAGAATCGACGATGATGACGTCGTATTCACCTATTATGTGTCTGACGAATCTCAGTGCGTTCTGCGAGTATATGGTTACTTTCTCGTCTTCCAGCCCGCTTGCCGAGAAGGGTAGGTATTTCTTTGCCGCCTCCACCACTCCGACATTCACTTCCACCATGTCTATGCGTTTCACTTCGGGATATTTCAGCAGTTCTCTCACCACTCCTCCGTCTCCTGCTCCGAAGACGAGTATTTTCTCTGGGTTGGGATGTACTGCCATTGGTATGTGTGTCATCATTTCGTGGTATATGAACTCGTCTTTTTCTGTCATGACGATATATCCGTCTGCAGTGAGTACGCGTCCGTATTCCGGACTTTCGAAGATGTCAATCCTGTTGTGGTCGTTTTCTTCTGAGTAGATGTGCTTGTCGAAGCGTATCGAGAGTTGCACGTCTTCTGTGTGTCGTTCGGTGAACCAGAAATCCATTTCTTGCGTCTTGTAGTTTGTTTAGATTCTTGCGGGTTAGTATATTGTAGCTTCCTTGATGACATTGAGGCGTTCAATTCTCTCGTCCTCCGGTCCGGTCATGGAGCATCCTTTTTCTTTTGCATAGATGATGTAGTCTATGATTTCCTGTGTGATGCGTTCGCCCGGTGCGAGAATCGGTATTCCGGGAGGGTATGACATCACGAACTCGGTGCATATTCTTCCGTTACATTCCCTTATTGGCAGCATTTCTTCTTTCGGTGCGTAGAAAGCCTCTTGCGGTGTCATGACGACAGATGGGTTGATGTATTCGTGGTCGAACATGCCGGTTCTGTCTTTCTGGTATCGTCTTCTGATGTCGTAGAGTGCAGAGACGAGGCGTTCTATTTCCCTCATTCTGTCTCCGATGGATATGTATGCGAGGGTGTTGCCGATGTCTCCCAGTTCCATCTGTATGTCGTATTCGTCTCTGAGCAGGTCATAGACTTCTATTCCGGCGAGTCCGATGTCGAGCGTGAAGACTGTGAGTTTTGTCTTGTCGAAGTCGTAGATGGAATCTCCGTTTATGAGTTCAGAGCCGTATGCGTAGTATCCTCCTATCTTGTTTATCTCGTGTCGTGCGTACTCGGCCATCTCCACGACATTTTCAAACGCTTCTTTCCCTCTCAGGGCGAGGTTTCGCCGTGATATGTCGAGCGATGCGAGCAGCAGGTATGACGCCGATGTTGTCTGTGTGAGGTTTATCACCTGTCTGACGTATCCTCTCGAGACGTTTGGTCCGATGAGCAGTATGGAGCTTTGTGTCAGCGACCCTCCGCTTTTGTGCATCGACACGCACGACATGTCCGCTCCTGCCGCCATGGCTGATATTGGCATGTTTTCTCCGAAGTAGAAGTGTGTGCCGTGTGCTTCGTCCACGAGCACCATCATGTTGTGTTCGTGTGCGAGTTCTACGATGCGTTTCATGTTCGAGCAGATGCCGTAGTATGTGGGGTTGTTTACGAGTATGGCTACGGCGTCGGGGTTTTCTTCGATGGCTTTCTCAACCTGCGATATCTTCATTCCGAGAGCGATGCCCAGCTTCTTGTCGGTGTCGGGGTTGACGTAGATGGGTGTCGCTCCGTTTACGACGAGTGCGTTGATCACCGATCGGTGTACGTTTCTCGGCAGTATGATTTTCTCTCCTTTCTTTGATGCTGTGAGCACCATTGTCTGCACGGCGGATGTCGTTCCTCCCACCATGAGGAATGCGTGTGCCGCCCCGAAGGCTTCTGCGCACAGCTCTTCCGCTTCTTTTATGACAGAGATGGGGTGGCAGAGGTTGTCGAGGGGTTTCATAGAGTTGACGTCGAGTTCGACGCATTGCTTTCCGAGAAGTTTCACCATCTCGGGGTTGCCGCGTCCGCGTTTGTGTCCGGGCACGTCGAAGGGTACGACGTGGTTTCGCGAAAATTCTACGAGAGCCTCGTATATCGGTGCGTAGTTCTGGTTGAGTTTCATCTTTTCGTTTTCTGATTTTTGTTTGTCGGCAAGTCGGCCAGCGTGTTTCTGCTGTCCGGCTTGCCGACATTTGTGTTTCGGCCCGGGGGGTCAGAACTGTTTGAAGAAGTCGTTGCCTTTGTCATCGACGAGTATGAATGCCGGGAAGTTCTCCACCCGTATCTTCCATATCGCCTCCATTCCGAGTTCGGGATATTCCACACATTCTATGGACTTGATGTTCGAGCTTGAGAGGAAAGCCGCCGGTCCGCCTATCGAGCCGAGGTAGAAGCCCTTATGGTCTTTGCAGGCGTCGGTTACGATTTGCGATCGGTTGCCTTTCGCTATCATGACGAGCGAGCCGCCGTTGTCCTGGAATTCATATACGTACGGGTCCATGCGTCCTGCCGTTGTCGGTCCCATGGAGCCGCATGGCATGCCCTGCGGTGTCTTTGCCGGTCCGGCGTAGAGCACGGGGTGGTCCTTGAAGTATTGCGGCATGCCTTCTCCCGCGTCGAGGCGTGCCTTTATTTTCGCGTGTGCGATGTCTCGTGCCACGATGATTGTGCCGTTGAGCGAGACGCGTGTTGCCACGGGATATTTCGAGAGTTCTTTGCACACGTCGGCGATAGGCTGGTCGAGGTTTATTGAGATGGCGTCGCCTTCGCCTGCCTGGCGCAGTTCTTCGGGTATGAGTTCGTACGGTTTGTCGTCCATCTTCTCTATCCAGATGCCCTCCTTGTTGATTTTCGCCTTGATGTTACGGTCGGCAGAGCATGAGACGCCGAGGCCTATGGGGCATGACGCTCCGTGTCTTGGCAGGCGCACCACGCGTATGTCGTGTGCGTATGCCGTTCCGCCGAACTGTGCTCCGAAGCCGATTTTGCGCGTCTCCTCGAGCAGCTGTGCCTCCAGTTCTGTGTCGCGGAATGCGCGTCCCGTCTCGTCGCCTGTCGTGGGCAGTGTGTCGTAGTATTTTGTCGATGCCAGTTTCACGGTCAGCAGGTTCTTCTCTGCCGATGTGCCTCCTACCACGATGGCGATGTGGTATGGCGGGCAGGCTGCCGTGCCGAGTGTCTTTATCTTGCTTACGAGGAAGGGCACGAGGGTGCCGGGGTTCTGTATGCGTGCCTTTGTCTCCTGGTAGAGGTAGGTCTTGTTTGCCGAGCCGCCGCCTTTCACGACGCAGAGGAAGCGGTATTCCATGCCGTGTGTCGCCTCGATGTCTATCTGTGCGGGCAGGTTGCAGCGTGTGTTCACCTCGTCATACATGTTCAGCGGCGCATTCTGCGAGTATCTCAGGTTGTCTGTGGTGTAGGTGTTATATACACCTTTTGCGAGCGGTTCTTCGTCCTCGAAGCCGGTCCACACCTGCTGTCCCTTCTCTGCGTGTATGATGGCCGTGCCGGTGTCCTGGCAGAAGGGCAGCTGTCCCTTGCATGCCACCTCGGCGTTGCGCAGCATGGTGAGGGCGACATACTTGTCGTTGTCTGACGATGCGGGGTCGTTGAGGATGCTTGCCACCTTCTCGTTGTGCTCGCGGCGGAGCATGAAGTTGACGTCGTGGAATGCCTGTGTGGCGAGAAGCTCGAGGGCTTCTTTCGATACTTTCAGTATCGGAGTGCCTTCAAACTCGCTCACGGAGATGCCGTCCGTCGAGAGGAGACGGTATTCGGTCTTGTCTTCACCAAGCTGGAACATTGGTGCATACTTGAATTCTGGATTTGCCATGATGATTTGTATTTATACCTATTTATATATATGTGTCTCGCGTGTCTTCGGCTTGCCCGCCTGTCAACCCGCCGGCTATGCCGGCCGTGCCAACCGTGTCAGTCCTGCAGTTTCGTCAGGAAGGCGTCGAGTTCGTCCCTGCTGACGTCGCCCATGTCGTATTCGCGCATTGCGTCGTGGCGTATGGCGTCGGTCCATTTCCGGCGTGCCGGCGTCAGTTTCTCTATCAGCTGCAGCCTGTCGTCTTCCGTCATGGTGTCGATGCCGTACATCCGCTGTATGGTGTTGTATGCCCATGCCCATTTGTATTTTCCGTAGGCGTTGTGCATCTCTTTCATTGTCTCCGCCACGTCGTTGATGTCTGTCAGCACCTCGTTGCGTATGTCCGCCCTCAGCTGTGCCACTTCGCTCTCCGGCGCCACCATGCCCAGCATGTCTGTCCATTCTCCCACGCCTGCCGTCGTTGCGGGCAGCGATGCGTCGTGCTGTTCGAGAGCGGCGAGCAGCGCCATCTCCACCGCCATCTCGTAGAGGCCGATGCCTGTAGCTATTGCCGTGCGCCGCATCGTGACGCCGTTGTATTCTGCCGTCTCTTCGCCCGCTGCCGTCTCGCTCTCTATGCGCCGCAGCGTCTTCAGCGCTTCGAGACACTGTCCTGCGACAAACGGGTTCAGCCAGTCGTATTGTATCAGCGAGAGCCTGCCGTTGCGCGGCCGGCGGTCGCGCTTCTGCCATTTCCCTATGTCGCGGTATGTGCCTACGGTCGTCAGGTTGCGTCCCGGCACCGCCATTGTCCTCTGTCCCTCGGCTATGAGGTAGGCGAAGGGCAGGTCTGGCGTCGAGGGGTGGGTCTGCACCTTGCCCATCACCATCGTGAATGCGCCTGTCGTCGCGGGCCACAGTATGTGTGCGCCGCTTGCCGTCTTGCTGCCCCGTGCCAGTGTGCCCCAGTGTATGGGCCCCATCTTGTAGGCGTGGTTGGAGAAGTTGGTGTTCGAGCCGGCGTTGTAGAACGAGTATTCGCCGCCGATGAGCAGCGTCGATTTGTGGTGCGAGACGCTGAACGGCCCGCACAGGGCGGCACACGCCTCGCCGTTGTCCATGTGCGAGTTGGCGAAGAAGACGCTGTTCTCTGACGTGAAGCCGCGCCCCACATGACACGCCTCGCCCACGAAAGTGTTGTACAGCTTCGCGTTGTCCGTCACCGACGCGCCCGCCTGTATGATGCAGCTGTCACATATCACGCCGTCCGATATGAGAATGCTCGCCTCCGGCGTGCTCTTCAGCGTCGATTCCACCAGCCGCGCCGCGCCCGCTATCTCGCAGTCGTCGCCTATGACGACGTTCGTCAGCTCGCGTGTGTTGCTGATGCTGACATTGTTGCCGATGGTGGTGCAGGTGGCTTTCGTGGAGTTCACCTCGCGCAGCGTCATCTCCTTCAGGTTCTCCCACACCGCAGTGTCCGCGCCGCGGCTCCCCGCCATGAGGGCTGCCATCTGCGAGGTCAGCCCGCTGTAGAGCACGATGTTCCCGTCGCCCGCCTCGTTCAGCACGCTGACTATGGTGCCTTCGCCGTAGGTGGCGTCGTCGGTGGTGCGGATGATGCCCACGTCCGAGATATGGCAGCCCGCACCTATGCGCACGCTGCCGTCGAAACAGGTGTTGCGGATGTCCTCCGCAGAGAAGCCCTCTGACACTTCTATCGAAGCCCAGTCGGTCGAGCGGCAGCCCTGTCTCAGCAGCTGCACTATCTCTTTGTCGTTAAGGTTGCGGTATGTCATACGTCGCTGTAGTCGTTGTAGAGGAAGTCGTTGTACGGGTATTTCTGCACATGCAGCTCTCTGACACGGCGGTATATCGTCTCGCGGAACTCCTCGATGTTCTCCTTCGTGCGCGCGGAGATGAAGAGGCAGTTGTCCTGCAGCTTCGCCATCCACGTCTTCTTCAGGTCGGCGAGGGGTATCTCGCCGCGTTTCAGAGGCGAGAGGTCGTCAGCCTCGTGCTCCGTCCAGGTGTAGGCGTCGATTTTGTTGAAGACTATCATCGACGGCTTCTCGCCGCAGCCCAGGTCGCCCAGCGTCTTCTCCACCACCTTTATCTGCTCCTCGAAGTCAGGATGCGAGATGTCCACGACGTGCAGCAGAAGGTCGGCCTCGCGTGTCTCGTCGAGTGTGGATTTGAACGAATCCACCAGGTCGGTAGGCAGCTTGCGGATGAAACCCACCGTGTCGGCAAGCAGGAAAGGCAGGTTGTCGATCACAACCTTCCTCACCGTGGTGTCGAGCGTGGCGAACAGCTTGTTCTCGGCAAACACCTCGCTCTTCGACAGGAGGTTCATGATGGTCGATTTCCCGACGTTCGTATATCCCACCAGTGCCACGCGTATCATCCGGCCGCGGTTCTTGCGCTGCGTCGTCTTCTGTTTGTCAATCTCCGCCAGACGCTCCTTCAGCAGCGACATGCGGTTGAGGATGATACGGCGGTCCATCTCAAGCTGCGTCTCGCCCGGACCGCGCAGGCCCACCGAGCCTTTGCCGCCGCCCGAACCCGATCCGCCGCCCTGACGCTCAAGGTGGGTCCACAGACGCTGCAGGCGGGGCAGCATGTAGCGGTATTGCGCCAGCTCTACCTGCGTCTTCGCGTTCGCCGTCTGCGCACGCATCGCGAAGATGTCAAGGATGAGGCTCGTGCGGTCCAGTATCTTCACCTTCAGCTCCTGCTCGATGTTGCGTATCTGCTTCGCCGACAGCTCGTCGTCGAAAATCACCATGCCGATGGGCTGGTAGGGTACTGCCTCCGCCTCCGCCCCGTCAGCCTCCTGCGCCGCCCCGTCGCCCTCGTTGCTGAACACGGCGCCCTTGTGCTTCGGCGGAAAATACACCTCGCCGCGCTCAGCACGCTCCTCGCAGTCTTCGATATATGCGCGAATCTCCTCTAACTTGCCCTTGCCTACGTACGTCACGCTCGACGGACCGTTCACCCTCTGGGTGAAACGCTTCACCGTCACCGCACCGGCCGTGTCGGCAAGAAACTCCAGCTCGTCGAGATACTCGTTCGTCTTCGCCTCGTTCTGACGCGGCGTTATCAAGCCCACAAGCACCGCATATTCCGTCTTTGTCTCTGATATTACAAATTCTTTCATTATTCTATATACTCAAGTTTGTATGTAATTAAAGACCAGCCTGTAAGGCTGTACTAAGCGAAGCGTTCGTAACCGGGGGCGAAGCCCCCGGGGTAATATGGCGGTGCGGCTGCCTGTAAGGCAGTACCTCGCCATCAGTTGAGACATAACAAGGTACTGTCTTTCAGACAGTTGTTATACTGCTTGAGACCCGGGACTGTGTCCCGGGTTACGACCGCTCCGCTTAGTATAGCCTTACAGGCTATTCCCCTCACGAGACAGGTTACGACCGCTTCGCTTAGTATAGCCATTTGCGGTATGTGGAAACACGTCTCTCCGCGCCCACGGACCAATACCGTCACCCGTCCTTCGACAAACATGATTCACGCTAAGCGGAAAACGGCGGCCCCGCCGCTCCGTTTTTTCACTGCAAAGATAAGGCTTTTTATTCGTTTCGCAAAATTTCTGATGCAAAAAATCCATACATCTTCATCACCGACAGCCGTTCCCCGACACATCAACCTCTCTCCGCATCTCCAGTCCACATGTTATAAAAGTATCACCCGCGTCATAACCTTACACTTATTTGCACTGTCAGAAAACCGCGGAAGTCACATCAAAAACCCGCAAAAACCACTCCCGGACCGCCAATTTGCCACTCTTACCCTCCCATTTAGACTGTCTTGCCTCCTCACTTTGACTATCTTGCCCTCCCATTTAGACTATCTTGCCTCCCCTTCTTGACTATTTTGCCTCCTCATTTAGACTATTTTGCCTCCTCATTTTGACTATCTTGCCTCTTCATTTTGACTATCTTGCCTCCCCACTAAACATTGTCTCCGTCATAACATCCACACAATCAGAGATATACGCAAAACGCCGAAAATCCGCGAAAAATCCTTCCGTCAGCCCCGTCCTCCTCTCCACGCGCTCTATTCCCGCCGTTCTTCGGCTAAAATAGTATCATCCGCCCGTTCTCATTACCCCTTTCCGCCCCGTTCTCCTCCTGTGTTTAGATTTGTTTGACCAGCACGCGCTTTTGCGCTTTCAGCGGTAAAAGTTGTTTTAGTTGTTGTCAACAGACAACATAGAGTTCACAATCAGACCGTTGTTCCTGTTGTCTCTGTTGTCGTAAAAACCAAAGCGCAAAAGTTCTGCTGACGGGCTTCACCACCCGTAGGCTATGTAAACGTTTGCATCTAATTTCCTTCACATTTCCCCCAAAAAATATTTGTGAATAGAAAAATAATTGTAATTTTGCAAACTGTTACTGAACTATTTGGTATTATCACGTACAACACCAACTGCCACAAAGACGGCAGGCAACAGATTCACTACTATGCTATTACGACCGCAAACCATATCACGTAGCCTCCGCAACCCAATCGGGGGGGGGTAATTTCAGACTTGAAAATCTGAAAACGCAACAGTCATGCAGCCACAATAGCGTCATTGCATACTTAAACAACCACGACCACACACAGTCCGGTCCGGATTTGTCCGTCAAGACAAACTCGGCCCGGACTTTCTGTGTATATACCTCTTATATAATCAACAATAACTAAAACATTTATAAAAATGAGAAAATTTTCTACTTCGCTATTCATTGCGCTCCTCGCATTGCTCGCGCTGCCGGAAAGGGTGTGGGCAGAGGATGTCTATCTCTTGACAGCAGAGATAATCAAGGGTATTGCAGGAAACTACAATGTGCCGTCGAATCATAAGTTCGAGTCTGCAGGCGGGACGGTATATACCTATACGTTCACCAATGCCGAGGCGAGTGGAGACATATTCTTCCGTATCGGTGTGAACGGCTGGAGTAATAATATGCAGCCTGCCAACAATAATGATCCGTTGACGATAAATGGAGATTCGTATTCAATCAATAATTATGGTAACGATAATGCCTGGAAACTGACGTTAGACAACACCAAATACTCCTCATACACCATCACGGTGGATATAAGCACTGATAACAGATACGTGAAGGTTACGGGTGTGGAATCTGGCACTGCCACCACCTACAACCTCGTCTATCTTGTTGACCAAGCACTGAGTAATCAATTATTCCACACATGGCTTGATGAAGACGGTGATAATGATTACCCCTTGACTGTCTGGGGTAGCAGGCCCACGATAGGCTCCGGTGATTTCGCAAACACCATAACATATAATGGTATTGGGTATTACACCAAAACCTTCTCAGTTGACAAAACCACAGCAGATACCTACAAACAGATAGGTGCGAAGATAGGAGATGATCGAGACATCATATCTAACGAAATTACCTCTACATGGGACAACGTGCAGTATATCATAGTGACATCATCAGGTGTGAACATTGTAGAGAACACCGCCACTATGTACACCGTCACCGTCTCGTCTGCAGACGAAAGCATGGGCACAGTGTCCCCGGCTTCCGTGTCAGTGAACGCCGCGACAGGTGTTGAAGTCACCGCCACCCCAAACACCGGCTATGAGTTTGTCAACTGGACAGTATCTGATGGTGTCTCTGTTACTAACAAATTCGCTGCCACAACAACAGTGACAGCAACACAAGACGGCACCCTCATCGCCAACTTCAAGGAAAAAAGCACTCCGACACCGACTCCGACACCTATCACAGGCAATAACTTCTATCTCGTAGGTGATTTGTTTGACAACGAGACAAGTATAAACTATACCACAAGGTACTTCAAGTTTACGGATAATGGTGACAATACATACTCATTGGATATACCTGCAACCCTTACAGTTAAGGCGCAGATTCTCTCTGTGAACGGAAGCAAGGAAACAGTGTATGGACCTTCAACAGGACAGAACGGTCTGAACGTTACAAGTTCAAGCCCGAATGACAACGAAAATATTACAGGTAATCTGTTGGTAGGAAGCCAAGCACCTACTTACTACTGGAATTTCCAAGATAGAACTCTTGCAAGTGATGGTATATACACAATCACGATTACTTTGAACTCAGCGGGAGTGCCGAGTACATGGACTATAGCTCATGACCAATCGCGCCGTGTTGCATACTATCTCTCAAACTCTGCCGGTTCAACTGCTCAAGCTGCTTATGCGGTTAAAAAAGATGATGGCAGTAGTGACAACAAATTCTTTGGCTCTGTGTTCTTGTCAAAAGGAATAGGATGTTACGTAATCTCTAATATGACAAAAAATGCTGACAGCAACAATCACAGTTTGCTCACAACGACGACAAAGTTCTATTTGCAGGGAAATGCATCTGGTGAAAGTCCTGCAAAAGGACAAGATGCAAATACAAAGGTGTACCCGGTACAGTACAATGGCTCTGCAACAACATATAGACCGTTTGTGTTTAGAAGTGAAAGTGATTTGCAGCTGCTTTTGGAATACAATCCGTCAAAAGGTCATGATGAAACAGCGAGCAACTATAGCTATATTGGTGGTGAAGTGCTAAGAGCTAATTATGGAGATGCTTCAAACGTTAGCTTGCCTGATATTACCAGTATGAAGATAGTCGGTCTGGCTGTGAATAATAGTTGGAGCCTGGAAGATGCTGTTCCGATGATTTACAATGATGCAGATAATTGCTGGGAGGCTATAATCAACACATCTGCTGATGCTGGAGGGGGATTCCGCTTCGTGGCTAATGATACATGGAAGAACAGTTGGCGGGAGGACGGAATAACCGATGCTATAAAGGCAAAGATACCGTATGATGATAGTTCCAAGGCAGGACATGCTGCCACCACAGCAGATCCTAACGAGGTGTCGTACATAAACTCTCTGACGTCAGCAGAAGATAGAAAGGCAGAATATGACATTATCTTCAACCGAGATCACGGAACATGGAGAGTGCGTTTCTACATTGAAACAAGGTCCACGGATGGAGGTAATGGCTATCAATACGTCTTCAAATACACCATCAACGGCTATAAGTCTGTTCTCCGCACGTATTGCTCAAACCAGGATGAGAAACCTACAGATGAGAGCATCAAGATATATGGTGCATACGCTTTTGAAGGCAATGAGGCTGCAAAGAGCGGTAAGATAAAGCTCTACGAGATGAACTATATCCCTGCCAAAAAAGGCGTGATACTCTACAGCGCCAATGTCATAGATGAGGCAACTATCGCAGCTTACACCCCTTCAGCAGGCGAGACAATGTACAAGAATATCCCAGACAATAAGTACATTAACTATCTCGTAGGTACGACTGAGAACACTACAGTCAACGCATCTGTCTTTGACGGAAATGAAAGGACACACCGCAACTTCTTCTTCAACTATCTGTCGAATACAGGATATAACAAAGAAGGCGAAACCGACTACCTTGGCTTCTTCAGAATACAGTCCGGCAGTACGTGTAAAGCCAATCATGCTTACCTCAGCCTCCCGACAAGCGTGCTCGCATGGAACGGACAGACATTCGGACAGGTGATGGACAAATACGAGGCGACCGGAGAGCAGCAGGCAGAACTCACTAAAGGTATGAGAATCGTATTCTCTGACGGCAGCGACTGGGAAGACAACACGACAACAGCCATTTCGGTCGTTCAGCAGGCAAAACCCGCTGACAACGCATATTACACACTGCAGGGCGTGAGAGTTGCTGCACCGGCAAAAGGCATTTATATACATAACGGAAAGAAAATTATTATCAGATAAACCATTATGGAAAATATGAAACAGATATATATAAAACCTCTCATCCACTCGATAGAGATGGGCAAGGTCTTTCTCGCGGCAGATTCAGAGAACGGCAAAGCCAGCTACGGCCTCACCAAAGGCACAGACATGTGCACATGGGAAGACGAAGAAGATGAAGCTGACGATGGAGAATACCGCGAATACGAGGTGCAGTGGAACTACGGCTGGTAGTTCATCTGCCTCCACCGCCCGCACCGTCAGACAGACAAAGAAATAGAATCTTTTATATTTTTAATAGTTTTAGTAGTTTTGCACACATCCAAGCGATGTGTGTCGTCCCGAAGGCGGAAGTACATTTGTGAAAATGCCGCTATCCGTGAGGTCCACGACCTTATAGGACGAGATAAACTTAGAGCCGTATGTTGTGAAACATCACGGCTCTTTTCTATTTCCCCCATCCTCCGTCTCCTCACGTCCCGTTCCCCGTTCTCCGTTCCGCCCCTTCCCTTCCGTCCTGTTCCCCGCAGCTCGGCTGCGGGGCTCGTCCATCTCCCGTTCCCCTTCCATTATAGCCACTGTGCCCCGCAGTTTTGCTGTGGGGGTCCGTCTCCCTCCCGTCTCCCGCCTTCCCTCCCGCGCCTCCCGTCCATTCCGTCCTGTTCCCCGCAGCTCGGCTGCGGGGCTTGTCCATCCCTCCCGTGCGCATATATATATAATATGTATGCCCTCCCCATACCCTTGACCCAAG
>SFIS01000023.1 GCA_004555245.1 Bacteroidales bacterium | reverse complement strand
TGATGACGAGTTCGGTGTGTTCCGTAAGCACGGCACTCAAAACAGTGCCCTATTCCTCATCGACCGCGACGGCACCATCATTGCCGTGCCTAACAGCATTGACGAACTGAAAGAGAAACTCAAAGAGATTTTCCCCGATAACAAATAAATTGAAATAAACATGAACAAGAAAGCCCTCTTCCTGAGAAGAAGTTTGTCGGATACGGACATCAATGCTCCCTTCAGGAGGGTCAGGGGACAGGTACCTCAACCATCTTCTGATTGGACTGATGTCCGCAGGCGGACTATTTTGGGGTACAACTTCCGGTTAATGATGAAGGATTGATGATGACAGAGGATTTAATTGATTATATACTTTCAGGCTATAAATTATATGAGAAAACAAGGGTGAAACATGAAAATATGGTCAAGTCTTGACCAAAATTCAAAATATAATTGTATCTTTGCAGCGAATTTGTGATGATTTTGGTTAACACTTAACCAAATTCAAGCAGGTTGATATGGAATACTTGACCAATATGAATATATGAATAAAAGACATATTGATTATAAGCAAAAAACAACGTGGGTTCGACGAAATATACTTTAGAATAAAGTAAGCTGTCTGTCATTAGAAATATCAACGGTCTGTACTCGTATGGATGGTTTCTTTGGGAAGTAGCAGTATGCAGTTCTTCAGCTCGTCATTCACTGGCTCTGTTATAGCCCTCTTCCTGAGAAGCGGTTTGTCGGATACGGACATCAATGCCCTCTTCATGTTACTCTTCAGTTTCTCTTTCTGCCTTAAACGTATATTTTGCCATCTGTGCATCAAAAACTTTGCAAAAATCATCTGCAATACAGAAAATTTCAGGAGTTTCCACATCGCGGCTTGCGGCAAACCGGAAAAAGACTCTCTCTCATGCTGATAAAGACTAACGCCATAGTCTTGCGCACCGTCGCTTACGGCGACGACCGCCTTCTGGCGCATCTCTTCTCCGAGGTGCGCGGTAGGGTTGTTGTCGCCGTGAAGCTGTCATCGTCGCAGAAGGGTCGTATGCAGCGCAGGCTCTTCCAGCCTCTGTCGTTGCTGACTGTGGAGATTGACTTCCGTGAGAATCGTGATGTGCAGCGCCTGAAGAATGTCGCCATGCACTATGCCTGGACATCGGTGTATGCCGACGCGGCGAAGATTTCGGTGACGCTCTTCCTCGCCGAGGTACTGTTCCACACGCTGCGGCAGGAGACGGAGGATGTGCGGACGTACAGTTTCGTGGAGTTGTCGCTGAAATGTCTTGACATGATGGAGAGCAACCGCGGCAAGGCGAATTTCCATCTCGCCTTTCTTGTAGGGCTGACGCGCTGCCTGGGCTTCTTCCCCGCCGATGCGGTTGACAGCCGGGGAGATGTGTTTGATATGCGCACGGGGCAGTGTGTGATGTCGATGCCGCCCCACCGCGACGTGTTGCGGGGAGAGGAGACGGAGGCTATGCGCCGTATTCTGCGTATGGACTATGGCAACCTCCACCGCTTCGCCTTCACAAGGGAGGAGCGCCGCCGCTGTCTCGACATGGTTCTGGCATACTATAGGATTCATGTCTCGTCGTTTCCCGAACTGCGCACGATAGGTGTGCTGGAAGAGCTGTTCGGATGACGGGAAAGTGCAGGCGGGGGTAGGGGATGATACTTTCTTGACATCTGTTGTTTGCACGAAAATCTGTCTTCTTCTGCCCGGAAAGCGGCTTTATGACGCTGTTTTCCGCATTTCGGAGGGCAGGACAGTGTGTTTTGCACCGTCATATAGTCAAAGTGGGAGGCTCATATAGTCAAAGTAAGAGGCTCATATAGACAATTTGGGCGCATAAGATTGACTGTCTTATGCGCCCAAATGCTGTTTTTTGTGCTTGGAGACAGGCTTTTTTGCCTGCCAATCAGTATCTGCGTTTCCTTGAATGTTGTATAAACGACAGAATATCAGACGTTTACATATTCTGCATGAAAAACGCCCGAAAATGCCGTGAAAAACCGCCCTGCCGTGTCTGACGGCATATACGGCGGAATTGTGTTGTCAAGAAAGTATCATGACGGGCTTTTCCGAAGGCCGGCTGATACTTTCTTGACATCTGCGCCTATGCCTCCTGCGCGGAGTCTTCGTCCGGTGCAGCCTCCTGCGTGTTCTGCATCTGCGAGATTCTGTAGGCTTTCGGCGACATGCCTACATGTTCGCGGAAGAATTTCCCGAGCGACGACTGGTTGCTGAAATGCAGCGTGTCTGCAATCTGCTTTATGCTCATCGTGGTGTGCCGCAGCATGATGCGTATCTCGAGTGTGGTGTAGATGTCGAGCCAGTCGTTGGGAGTGCGGCTGCTGACACGCTTCACCACTTCGAGCAGTGTCTTTGACGAGATGCCGAGTTTCTCGCTGTACCATGCCACGCGCCTCTCGGTGCGGAAGTTGTTCTCTACGAGTTGTATGAAACGTTCGAAGACCTCCTGCGACCTCGACTGCTTCGGAGCCTTCTCTTCTGTGATGCGTTGCGTGATGTTGCAGAGCTCGTAGATCATCGTGGCGAGCAGCGTGCCGGCTATCTGCCGCCTGAAGAGGTGGCTCTCTTCTGCCAGTTTCGCCTTGAGGAAGGAGAGGTATTTCCGGAACATGAGCACATCGGCGGGCGAGAGTGAGAAGACAGGGTGCTCGCGCGTGATGACAAAGAGGTTGGCGATGTCGCGCACTTCGCGTATGATGCTGTACAGGAAGGCGTTGGAGATGAAGATGATGATGCCTTCGAGCGGCTGCACCACCTTTATGTCGCCCAGCACCTGCCCCTCGCCCGCTATGAGCACGTCGTTCGTCTTCAGCGTGTGCTCTACCGTGCCGAGTGTGTAGCGGCCCATGCCGGCGGTACAGAGCACGACGATGGTGCATTCCGTGCGCCGGCACTCTTCGGGCAGCGGCACGGTGTCGAAGTTTGTGATGACGAGGTCGTCGTCGAGGTGGTGCTGCACGTCGAGCAGGCTCATCGCACGCTGTATGTTTAACGGTGTGAGTTCTAACTGTTTCATGCTTTCGTATGCCGGCTGGCTTTGTTCTTTTGTGTGAAGTCTTTCAGTTTCTCTTTTATGTATCGCTCGAGTTCGGGCGAATCGACAATCTCCACATGGTCGTACAGCCCGAGCACGAAACGTCCTATGCCCACCATCGAGCAGACGTCGGTGGAGTAGGTCCAGTTCTGTGTGCCGTCGGCGGAGATGTCGCGCTCGGCGCGCGGATATTCGTCAGTCAGCGTGTTGAACGAGAGGCGGTCGAGGCGCAGCGTGACGTGTATCTGCTCTTCTGACGAGAAGCCGAAGGTGTCGGTGTAGAACTGCTTGTGGCGCACTGTGTTGCTCCATGTGTTGTAGCCGGGCGTGACGTCTTCCATGCGCGAGATGCGGAAGGTCTTGTTCATGCCTGTAGATAGCTCGTAGGCGCGCAGGTTGCGGTTGCCGTCGAAGAGGAGGAAGGGCTCCACCTCTCTGTCGCTGACAGTCTGCGAGTGGGACGACGAGTAGCCTTTCAGAATGACGGTGCGCTCGTGCTTGATGGCTTCGTAGATGGTGTCGATCTTCTTCTTCTGCGATGCCATGCGGATGGGGTCGGCGATGATGTTGAAATCGTAGAAGCGCAGCAGCTTGTGCTTCAGCGAGTGGACGAGGATGTCTTTCTCATCCGCCTCGTCAAGCAGGCGCTTGATGAGCACCACCTCGTCTTCGGTAAAGTTCACCGTGTCGCACAGCTTGCTGATGAACGGCGAGCGGCGCGACAGACTGTAGTACGCACCGTGCTTCTCGAGAAGGAAGCCGGCGTCGCGCAAGAAGTTGAGGTAGTAGTAGATGTTGCGTCTCTGCAGCCCTAACTGTTCTCCCAGCTCGTTGATGTTGAAGCGCCGGTTTTCGGCAAGCAGGAGAATGAGGTCGAGCTGTTGCGATAGTTTGTCGTGTCGCATATTTGTATGATGAGTTCTGGTTCCTTCCCTTGCCAACACCGTGTCTGTAGGATTCTTGGCGGCGGAAACTGTTTTTTCAGTGTGGGTTATTTCTCGGGAAGCAGGCGGTAGGACAGGCGGTGGTAGGGAGTGACGCCGTAATCTTTTATCGCCTGGCGGTGTTTGCGTGTGGGGTAGCCCTTGTTCGACAGCCAGTCGTATTGCGGATATTCTTCGGCCAGACGGTCCATGTATTCGTCGCGGTAGGTCTTGGCGAGGATGCTGGCAGCCGCGATAGACATGTATTTCGCGTCGCCCTTCACGATGGTGGTGTGGGGGAGGGCGATGAGGCTGCGTTCCGTGTCGTCGGTGCGGGGCGCGGAGGGATTGATTGGCGGGTAGTACGGGTTGAAGCGGTTGCCGTCGATGATGAGTGCCTGCGGCATGACGGCGAGGCGGTCGATGGCGCGGTGCATGGCGAGAAACGATGCGTTGAGGATGTTGATGCGGTCAATCTCTTCAGGCGTGACGATGCCGACACCCCATGCCACGGCGTCGCGCTCGATGTCGTCTCTCAGCGCACGGCGTTGCCGCTCCGTGAGCTGCTTCGAATCGTTCAGACTCTCGTGACGGTAGTCGGGCGGCAGTATCACTGCGGCTGCGAAAACAGAGCCGGCGAGACATCCACGCCCCGCTTCGTCGCATCCTGCCTCGACAATTCCCTTGTTGTAACAGCAAAATAGCATCGTTTCTGTTAATTAATGTTATAAATTAAGGATATTTAACTACCTAAATATTGGAGTGAACTACCTGTGCACACTTTCGGCTTAACTTTGCATCCGGAAATCGAATCCAGTTGTCAGGATTTGAATGTCGTGAGCCCTCCGCACCGTCATGACAGTCTCAGAGATCATAAACCAACAAGTCAAACCATAAAACCTGGAAATAATATGAATAATGTATCAGCCGTCAGCAAGAAGACTTCAACATTCAGTGTGTTCTGTTTCATCGCGTCATACTACAGCCGCGTGCTTGACGAACAGCTCACCGTCAGCCAGACAAAAGCCATCGTCTGCGCCCAGTGCGCTTTCATCGCCGTCATCATGCCGTTCGATTTCGGTATGCTCTACAGGGCAGTCGCCGTCGCATGGTTTGCCGTTTCGATGCTTCGCTGCCGCACCCTGATGCGTGGCGGAGAGGCGTGAGGCGGCGCGTGCGGTATGGCAAGCGCGGTCAGAACATCTGTCCCACACGCTCTATGGCGGCGACGAAGCTGTCTATCTCCTCGCGCGTGTTGTACAGGGCGAACGAGGCGCGTGCCGTGCCTGCCACACCCAGACGCTGCATAAGGGGCTGCGCGCAGTGGTGGCCGGTGCGGATGGCTATGCCGAGGCGGTCGAGAAGTGTACCCATGTCGAGGTGGTGGATGTCGCGGAGACGGAACGAGATGACTGCGTCTTTCTTTTCGGCACTCTGCGGGCCGAAGATGTGCATGCCCTCTATCTCCTGCATCCTACGCATGGCATAGCTGACGAGGTCGTGCTCGTGGGCGCTGATGTTGTCGATGCCGAGGCGTGACACGTAGTCGAGGGCGGTGGCGAGACCGTGAGAGGCTACATAGTCGGGCGTGCCTGCCTCGAACTTGAAGGGCAGACGCTCGAAGGTTGTCTTCTCGAAAGTGACGCTTTCTATCATCTCCCCGCCACCCTGATAGGGCGGCAGACGGTCGAGCCACTCCTCTTTGCCGTAAAGCACGCCGATGCCTGTGGGGCCATAGACCTTGTGGCCGGAGAAGGTGAAGAACTCACAGTCGAGCTTCTGCATATCGACAGCAAAATGCGGGGTGGACTGCGCACCGTCGATCATCACCGGCACGCCGTGGTCGTGGGCGATGGAGATGATTCTCTCGACGTCGTTGACGGTGCCGAGGACATTGCTGACGTGCGTCACGCTGACGATGCGCGTCTGCGGAGTGAAGAGGCGGGCGTAAGCCTCGAGGTCGAGAGTGCCGTCGTCGTGCATCGGGATGACGCGCATGGCGATGCCGCGTCTGGCTGCCTGTAGCTGCCAGGGCACTATGTTTGAATGGTGCTCGACGGTAGATACGATAACCTCGTCGCCCTCATGCATGAAGGCTTCGGCGAAGGACGAGGCGATGAGGTTTGCACTCTCCGTGGTGCCGCGGGTGAAGATTATCTCGTTGGTGCTGCGGGCGTTGATGAAGGCACGCACTGTCTCGCGCGATGCCTCGTGCAGCTCTGTAGCCTGCTGCGAGAGGTAGTGGACACCGCGGTGGACGTTGGCGTTGACGTTGTAGTATTCGTCTGTCATCGCCTCGACAACACAGCGGGGCTTCTGCGTGGTGGCGGCATTGTCGAAATACACCAACGGACGGTTGTAAACCTGACGGCTGAGGATGGGAAAGTCCTCGCGTACATTATTTATATTATACATAACAGTATTTTGTGCGTGTCTTTGTTGTCTGGGGATAATTCATGTCTGCGCCTCCCGCAGCGGCTTCGTCATGCCGGATGCCGCCTGTGCCGGGGGTGTGGCAAGGGTGGTGAGGCGGGTGCTCACCGGCATTCTTCGGGTATGGTGTCGCGCCAGAGAGAGTAGGGGTTTGTGAGGAGGTGGGAGTTGTAGAAACGTCTGTCGCCCGTCACCTCTGCCGCGACGAACGGCGGGGCGGTGTATGCCTCGTCCTCACTGCCAAGCTCTATCTCTGCCATGACGAGACCGTCGTTGGCGCCGTGAAACTCATCGACTTCGCAGATATGGCGCCCTGCCGGCACGATATACCTCGTTTTCTCTATCAGTCCGCCGCGGCACAGCTGCAGCAGGTGGTGCGCCTCGTCGGCGCTTATCTCTTTCTCGAACTCGTATCTCGACAGTCCGGACGCCGAAGGCCCTTTGATTGTGAGGAAGGCACGGTCGTCTTTAAGCCTGACGCGCACCGTCGCGCCTTTGCACGCCATATAGCCCTGGCGTATGTCATGCTGCGCCACGGCAAGCCGGCGCCACTCTCTGCCGGCTTTCCTGACGAGGAATTTGCGTTCTGTCTCTGTTCCGCTCATGTCGTATGTGTGGTTGTATGGTGCGGCATATAGTCTGCCTGATGTTGTCTCGATGAAATAGTGAAGGCGGCAAGGCATATCCGCAGCCGCAGACATACATTGCCGCCTTTCTACATGTTAGACTCCGAACGAAGCGTAGAGCAGTATGGCAAGTGCGAGAACGACAAGCACGCCAAGGATGATTTTCACTACGTTTTTCGCTTCCTTCTCCTCGCGTGCGGCACGTGCGGCACGGCGAGCATCTTTCATTGCTTTCTTTGACATGATGGTATATGAGTTATGTTGTTTGTATTAGGTTCTGGAAAGGGCATCCGGAAAACTTTCGTGCTATGCCTTGGCATCGGCGGCGGCAAACTCCATGAGATACGCCTTGATGAAGCCGTCGAGCTTGCCGTCCATCACGGCATCCACGTCTGTCGTCTGATAGTTGGTGCGGTGGTCTTTCACGCGGCGGTCATCGAAGACGTACGAGCGTATCTGGCTGCCCCATTCGATTTTCAGCTTGCTCGCCTCTACGGCAGCCTGCGCCTCAAGGCGTTTCTTCATCGCACGGTCGTAGAGCTGCGACTTGAGCAGGCGCATGGCGTTCTCGCGGTTCTGCTGCTGCTTGCGGCTCTCGGTGTTGGCGATGAGAATTTCCTCTTCCTCGCCCGTGTCGGGGTCGGTGTAGAGGTATCGGAGCCTGACGCCGGTCTCCACCTTGTTGACGTTCTGGCCTCCTGCGCCGCTTGAGCGGAATGTGTCCCAGCTGACTTTCGACGGATCGACATACACTTCGATGGTGTCGTCGATGAGAGGCGTGACAAAGACAGAGGCGAAACTTGTCATGCGCTTGCCCTGGGCGTTGTACGGAGAGACGCGCACAAGGCGGTGGACGCCGTTCTCGGACTTCAGGAAGCCGTAGGCATACTCCCCGCCTTCTATCTGCATCGTGACGGATTTGATGCCCGCCTCGTCGCCTTCCTGAAGGTCAGAAACGGTTACTTTGTATCCGCCTTTCTCTGCCCAGCGCTGGTACATACGCATGAGCATGGCAGCCCAGTCCTGCGCTTCAGTGCCGCCGGCGCCCGAATTGATTTTCAGGACACACTCCATAGGGTCTTCGTCTTGTCTCAGCATGTTGCGCAGCTCGAGAGCCTCGATGGCGGAGATGGCTTTCTCGTAGTTGCTGTCAACCTCCTCTTCGGTGACGAGCTCGTCTTTGTAGAAGTCGAAGGCAAGCTGAAGCTCGTCGGCGGCGGTACGCACCTCGGCGTATCCGTCTATCCATTTCTTGATGCCTTTGACAAGTTTCATCTGCTCCTGGGCACGCACGGGGTCGTCCCAGAAGTCGGGAGCCTGCGTGCGGAGGTCTTCTTCTTCAAACTCGATTTTCTTCCTGTCGATGTCGAGGTATCTGTTCAGGGCGTCTGCTCTGTCGAGCACATCCTTCAGTTGGTCTTGTGTGATCATTCTGTCTTTTGTCTTGTCTGGTGTCTGTCTTGTGATATGTGCCGTCGTCCGGTGTACGTGCCGGAGGCTTTGCTCAATCGTCGTACATGGCGTCGATGACGTCGGCGTAGTTCTTGTTCAGTACGTTGCGTTTTATCTTTAGGGTGTTGGTGACCTCTCCGCGCTCGAGTGAGAAATGGTGTGGCATGAGGGTGAACCGCTTGATCTTCTCGTAGTTGGCGAGGGTCTGCTGCAGCGTGTCGATGCGGTCGGAGATCATGGCGTTGACCTTGCTGTTGCGGCACAGCTCTTCGCGGTTGGCGAACGGGATGCCGTTGTCGCGGGCGTATTGCTCGAGAAGCGGGTAGGTGGGCACGATGAGTGCGGAGACGAACTTCCGCTGGTCGGCGATGACTGCCACCTGCTCTACGTATTTATCTACGAGAATCTTTGATTCTACCATTTGCGGCGCAATGTATTTGCCGTTGCTTGTCTTGAAGAGGTCTTTGATGCGTTCGGTGATATACAGCTCGCCGTCTTTCATGTAGCCCACGTCGCCCGTCCTGAAATATCCGTCTTCTGTGAAAGCGACGGCGTTGAGGTCGGGGCGGTTGTAGTAGCCCTTCGTTATCGTAGGGCCTTTTAGCAGAATCTCGCCTTCTTCAGAGAACTTGATGTCTATGCTGTCGATAGGACGGCCGATGCTTCCGATGGTGTATGGCTTGTCAAGATGGTCGTTGCTGACAGTTGCAAGTGATTCTGTCAGGCCGTATCCCACCACCATGAAGATGCCGATAGAATGTACGAACTCCTCCACCTCGGGCGAGACGAACGAGCCGGCGGTGGGGAAGAAGTGGGCGTTCTCCAAGCCCAGCTGTTTCCGGACGAGTGCGAATACCGTCTTGTCCATCAGCTTGTATTCGAGATGAAGTGTGAGCGGCGGCCGTCGGCCCTTGCTCAGATACTCGATGTTGTGGCGTCTGCCGACGGCAAGCGCTCTCCTGAACAGCTTCTGTTGCAGCGCGGGGGCGTTGTCAATCTTCTCTGTCACGCCGGCATAGACCTTTTCCCAGAAGCGCGGGACGGCTGACATGCACGACGGGTGGCGGTGCTTCATCGAGGTCTGGACCTCGCGGGGGTCGGTGTTGATGATTAGTGTGGAGCCCTCGGTAAGCGCGAGTATTGCCCAGCCTTTCTCGAAGATGTGGGTGAAGGGCAGGAAGTTGAGCACACGGTCTTTGTCGTTCAGAGCCACACCTTTGTGATTGTCTGCCAGCGCGGCGTGAAACTGCCCGTGCGAGAGCATCACGCCCTTCGACTGACCTGTCGTGCCGGAGGTGTAGAGGATGCAGGCAAGGTCGTCCCACGAGGCTTCGCCGTACAGCGTCTCAAGCCGTGCCCGGAACGTATCGCCGATGCCCAGCTTCAGAAAGTCGTCATAGTAAATCGACGACGGGTCGTGGGTCGAGAGGCGGACATTGTGGTCGAAGACGATGATTTTCTCAAGCGTGGGGCACAGGTGCTGCACGCGGCGGGCTTTGTCGTATTGCTCCTGCTCGCCGCAGAAGATGAAGCGGATGCCGGCGTCGCCCACCATGAACTGTATCGCCTCTTCGCTTGTCGTGGCATAGAACGGCACGGTGCATGCACGGATGCCCCATGCGCCGAAGTCGGTGAAGACATATTCAACGCTGTTCTGCGAGAAGATGGCTATCTTCTCCTGAACTCTGACCCCTAAAGCAAGCATGGCGCACGATGCCTGCCTAACCTTCTTGGAAAACACATTCCAGCTGATGCTCTTCCATTCTCCGCCGCCAAAGCTCTGAAATTCCATGGCACAGCGGTCGCCATATATCTTCGCCTGGTCGTGGACGAGGACTGACAAATGACTGTTGGTCTGCATATTTATTTGCTTGGATATAGGTTTATTCACTGCAAAGTTACATAAAAATATATAAACAGCAAAATGTTTGCTATTTTTTTTGTAATTTTGCAGGCATCTATCATTTCGCGTCTGCACAGCCGTCATGCCGGCGTGCCGCGCGAGCCATGTCAGCCGACATGCCGTACATCACTTCCTACCGTCATGACACAACCGAACATAGACTTTCTCCTCGATGAGGCCGTCGCTCTCCTCATGCAGCTCATAGCCTTGCCAAGCACAAGCCGCGATGAGGGGGCAGCAGCCGACGCCATGCAGCATTGGATGGAAGAACGTGGTCTCCGCCCCTTCCGCCTCGGCAACAACATCATCCTTGTCTGTCCCGGCTATGACGCCGCCCGCCCGACACTGCTTCTCAACGCCCACATCGACACTGTCCGCCCTGTCGCGACATGGACACGCGACCCTTATGCCCCGCTGCTTGAGGGCGACAGCCTGTATGGCTTGGGCAGCAACGACTGCGGCGGCGGACTGGTAACTCTGCTGCAGGCTTACCGTGTACTGGCTGAAACGCCCCGCGCCTTCAATGTCGTGTATGTCGCATCGGCAGAAGAAGAGGTGTCGGGAGCGGAAGGCATGTCGCGCGTCGTGACAGAGCTGCCCTCCCTCCTCTCCACGCCCGCCGCACTGCTCAATGAGAATGTCGTGGCTGTCGTGGGCGAACCGACCGCCATGCAGCCTGCCGTGGCGGAGAAGGGGCTTATGGTTGTCGATGTCATAGCGCACGGCGTGTCTGGCCATGCAGCACGCGGCGAGGGACGCAACGCTATCTATGAGGCACTCGACGACATGCAGTGGATAAGGCGCCACAGCTTTGCGAAAGTGTCACCTTTCCTCGGTGCGACACGCATGACGCTCACCGTGGTCAATGCCGGGACACAGCACAATGTCATACCCGACGAGTGTCGCATGGTTGTTGACGTACGCTCGAACGAGTTATATACGAACGAGGAGATATACGGCATACTGTGCGAGAACCTCCATTCGGAGGTCAAGCCCCGCTCGTTCCGCCTCCGCTCGTCCCGCATAGATGTCTCACACCCTCTCGTGCAGCGTTGCGTGGCGATGGGCATGCAGCCCTTCGGCTCGCCGACACTGTCCGACCAGGCTCTCATGCCGTGGACTTCGCTGAAGCTGGGGCCCGGCGAATCGTCGCGCTCGCACACCGCCGACGAGTTCATCCGCATCAGCGAGATGCGCCATGCGCTCGGGACATACCTCTCGCTGGCTGACGGTCTCACGCTCGCGTGATGCATCCCGTCCTTTTACTTGAACAAATTTAAACTACACAATAATGTCAGACTTTGCACAACTCGGTGTCAACGACACCCTACGCCGGGCAATAGACGAGATGGGCTTCGTTGCCCCTATGCCCGTACAAGAGGCTGTGATTCCTCATCTCCTGTCTTCTGAAACGACACCGTCGTCCAACCGCGACATCATAGCTCTCGCCCAGACGGGCACAGGCAAGACGGCAGCCTTCGGCCTTCCGCTGCTCCAGAACCTCGACATCTCCGGGCGCACCGTCCAGGCGGTGGTGATGTCTCCTACACGAGAGCTTTGTCTCCAAATCAGCGACGACCTGAAAGACTTCGGCAAATATGTCGAGGGGCTGCGTGTCACGGCCGTTTACGGCGGCGCGCCTATCGATTCGCAGATACGCCAGCTGCGTAAAGGCACACACGTCATCGTTGCCACGCCCGGCAGACTTGTCGATCTTATAGAGCGTGGCGTGGCAGACATCTCGACGGCGGAAACAATAGTGCTCGACGAGGCTGACGAGATGCTCAACATGGGGTTTGCAGACAGCATCAACGCCATATTTGAATGCCTGCCCGAGAATAGGCGCACACTGCTCTTCTCCGCCACGATGTCGAAAGAGGTTGAACGCATCGCACGCCAGTATCTGCACGACCATGAGGAGATAGTTGTAGGGTCGCGCAACGAAGGAGCGGAGAATGTGAATCATACATACTATCTCGTGAATGCCAAGGACAAGTATCTTGCGCTGAAGCGCATAGTGGATTACTATCCCAAGATATACGCCATCATCTTCTGCCGTACGAAGGTGGAGACGCAGGAGATAGCCGACAAACTCATCCGCGACGGCTACAACGCCGAATCGCTGCACGGAGACCTCTCACAGCCGCAGCGCGACCAGACGATGCAGAAGTTCCGCCAGCACACCGTACAGCTGCTTGTGGCGACCGACGTGGCGGCGAGAGGACTTGACGTTGACGACCTTACGCATGTCATAAACTACGGCATGCCCGACGATACGGAATCTTACACCCACCGCTCGGGACGAACAGGACGTGCGGGAAAGAAAGGCTCGTCGATCGCCATCATACACAGCAGGGAGCAATACAAGGTGCGTGAGGTGGAGAAAACGATACAGAAGAAATTCGTACACGGCTCGCTGCCTACGCCTGACGAGATATGCAAGAAGCAGCTCTTCCGTGTCATGGACCAGATATCAAAGGTTGACGTCGATGACGAGACCATCGCTCCTTTCATGGAAGAGATACAGCGCCATTTCGAATACCTCGACAAGGAGGACATCATAAAGAAGATGGTGATGATGGAGTTCGGACGTTTCCTCGAATATTATGCCGACGAGCCGGACATCCAGGAGCCTTCTGCCGAACGCCGCAAATCAGCCGACGGCAAAGGAGGCCGCCGCAAAGGCAGCGACGGAAGGGACCGCGGCCCGGAACACCGTGCCGAAAAGGGATATACACGCCTCTTCATAAACCTCGGAAAGGCTGAGGGCTTCTATCCCGGAGAGGTCATGCAGTTTGTCAACCGCCATATCTCCGGCCGCAGCCGCAACGGTCAGGGACAGCGTCAGGATATAGGACACATCGACCTCATGTCTCACTACTGCTTCATCGAGGTGCCTGAGAAAGACGCAAAGAATGTCATGGCTGCCCTTGACGGCACCACCTACCACGGCCGCCCCGTGCGTTGCAACGCCGAAGGAAGCGCAAAGCCGGACGCAGCAGACAATCATGCGGCGCCATGGCGCGAACGGCGCGACGTGAGGAAGTCAAGACAGCAGCGCGGTAGAGGACGCAGCGAGCGCCAGCGCGAATTTTCCGCCGACGACTGGAGGGCTCTCATGACAGCGAAGAATATCGACCTGAGAGGCGAAGAACCCGATTTCTCGGAAGAGGGATGGGCCCGCCGGAAGAAGAAAAAGAAGTAGTCTGCGCCGTCTCCCGTGTCTCGTTGTCGCGGCATGACGCACAGGGCGCATCCTGAAACATATATAATAAAGGAAATGAACATAGCTGTATATTGTTCCGCCAACGACAATATCGCGGACAAATATTTCATTGCGACACGCCGGCTTGGCGAATGGATGGCAGCCAACCGCCACACCTTAGTGTGGGGCGGCGGCAACTGCGGACTGATGGGCTGCATCGGCGATGCCGTCCACGAGTGCGGCGGCACGACCATAGGCATGGTGCCGCGCGCCCTTGAACACACCGGCCGCGTGTCGGAACATATCGACGTGTTATTCCCGTGCGACAGCCTTTCGGACCGGAAAGACCTTATGCTCTCACATTCTGACATCGCCATAGCCCTTCCGGGAGGCATCGGCACGCTCGACGAGGTGTTCGGACAGGCAGGCTCGTGCACTATCGGGTTCCACCGGAAAAAAGTTATTCTCTACAACATCGACGGATTCTGGGACACCACCGTCTCTCTTCTCGACCATCTCCAGAGCCAGGGTATGATACGCGGCCACTGGACAGACTTCATCCTCACCGCCTCGTCGCTGTCCGAGATAGCTTCGATTATAGATGCGGGATGATTCCGCCGCCGTCCCGCCTGTGCGTTTCCCTCACCCTAACCGCCACCGTTACTGTTACCGTTTATCATGACATATCATTTTGAAACAGTCATGCAGGTGCGTGATTACGAATGCGACCTGCAGGGCATTGTCAACAATGCCAACTATCTGCACTATGCAGAGCACACCCGACACCTCTTTCTGAAACGGCAGGGAGTGTCGTTTGCCGAGATGCACGCCAACGGCGAGGATGCCGTAGTGGCCCGCATGACGCTGCAATACAAGACGCCGCTGCGTTCTGACGACACTTTCCGGTCGTGTCTGCGCATCAGGAAAGACGGCGTGAAATACATCTTCTTCCAGGACATCTATCGTGAATCAGACCACAAGCTGTGCTTCAGGGCGCAGGTGGATGTGGTGTGTCTCGTCAATGGCGTGCTTGCCGAAAGCCCTACGTGCGACAATGCGTTCAGGGAGTATATTTGAGATGGTGTTTCTCACGAATAAAAAAGAAACGTAAACTGTTATCGATCATAACCAAGAAAGATGTCGCAATATCCTGACGAGCGTCTGCTCATGCTCGCCCTCCAGCAGAAAGTGTTCGGCTATCCTGTCGTGGCCAACGAGCTTCTCCAGCATACAGAGAGCGTGACAGAAATCTATGCCAACAGCTCCCGCCTCTCCGAGATTCTCCCCGATGCCTCTCCGACACTTCTTCGTGTGCTTCATTCCGACTGGACGCCGCAGCTCCGTCGTGCCGAAGAAGAGCTGCTGTGGTGCGAGAAGAAGCAAATCCGTGTGCTGCTGCCTTCCGACGCATCCTATCCGCGGCGTCTCCTCGACTGCCCCGATGCTCCTCTCGCCCTTTTCTACCGCGGCAATGCCGACCTCAACGCCGCACATGTCATCGCCGTTGTCGGCACCCGTCAGTCAACACCCTACGGCCACGACATCATCCACAACCTCATGTCCGATTTGCAGCGTCAGCTGCCTGACACGCTTGTTGTCAGCGGTCTTGCCTACGGCATAGACTCGTGTGCCCACCGCGAATCTCTCGACCATTCGCTCCCGACAGTCGGTGTGCTTGCCCACGGTCTCGACACGATATATCCTGCCGCCCACCGCAGTCTGGCGACGAAGATGCTCGACCGGGGCGGACTGATAACTGAATACATGTCAAAGACAAAGGGCGACCGTGCGAACTTCATACGCCGGAACCGTATCATTGCCGGCATGGCAGACACAGTCATAGTGGTGGAATCGAAATCTCACGGCGGCAGCCTCTCCACCGCCCGCATCGCCAACGACTACGGGCGTGATGTCGCGACCTTTCCCGGACGTGTCGGCGACGTCGCCTCTGCCGGCTGCAACATCCTCATCCGCGAGAACAAGGCGCGTCTCGTCACTTCTACAGAGGATATCATCGACGGCTTGGGGTGGGTCACAATTTCCGCCGCCGCCGAGATACGCCGCAAGGGAGTTGAGATGCCGCTTTTCCAGGACTTCACCCCCGACCAGCAGCTCATCGTCAACGCCCTTCGCGAGGGCGACATGCAGCAGAACATGCTGTGCGTGAAGACAGGGCTGCCTCCCGGCAAGGTGTGTGCCCTGCTCTTCCAGCTCGAGATGTCGGGCTACGTCAAGCCTTATGCCGGCGGCACCTACCATCTCCGGTCGTAACCGCCGTACATGTCAAACATCCCACACACTCTCAATGAAAATAGGAAATCTGCATTTTGAAGAGAAGCCTCTCTTCCTCGCGCCGATGGAAGATGTCACGGACATCGGCTTCCGCCGCATCTGCAGGCAGCAGGGCGCGGCAATGGTGTATTCCGAGTTTGTCGCCGCCGAGGCACTGGTACGTTCAGTGAAATCCACGCTCGACAAGCTGACGGTATGCGACGAGGAGCGTCCCGTGGGCATACAGATATACGGCCGCGACGCCGATGCCGTTGTCGAGGCAGCCCGCATCGTAGAGAGCGAGGCGCATCCCGATGTCATCGACCTCAACTTCGGCTGTCCCGTGAAGAAGGTTGCGGGTAAGGGCGCCGGAGCGGGAATGTTGCGCAACATCCCGCTGATGCTCGACATCACGCGCCGTGTGGTGGCTGCCGTCCGCACACCGGTGACGGTCAAGACGCGTCTCGGGTGGGATGCGGAGAACATCGTCATCACAACACTTGCCGAGCAGCTCCAGGACTGCGGCATCCGGGCTCTCACCATCCACGGCCGCACACGTTCGCAGATGTACACAGGGACGGCAGACTGGACGCTCATCGGCGAGGTGAAGAACAACCCGCGCATCAGCATTCCCATCATAGGCAACGGCGACATCACGTCGTTGGATGAGGCCGACGAGGCTTTCAGACGTTACGGTGTGGATGCTGTGATGGTTGGTCGTGCGACGTTCGGCTGCCCGTGGTTCTTCAACCGCCGCCCCCTGTCTCTTGACGACAAGTTCGCACTGCTGCGCCGCCAGCTTGAGATAAACGTCAGCCGCCTGCGGGAGGATGCGGAGCGCAGGGGGTCAGAGCGCGACAAGTCGCTCGCAGAGATGCGCGGCATACTCCATACCCGCCGCCATCTTGCCGCCACGCCGATATTCAAAGGCATCCCCGACTTCCGCCAGACACGTGTCGCCATGCTTCGTGCCGACACGCTTGCCGACCTTCTCCCCATCCTCGACGAGGCTGAGCGGAGGTTGAAAGAGATGGAACAATAACCGCCAAAAGGCATGACACAACCGCCAAAAGGCATGACATAACCGTCAAAAGGGCATGGAAAAAACCGCCAAAGGGCATGACACAAGCCGCCTCAGCATTCAGGAGGCTGTGTGTCATGCCCTTTTTGCGTTTGTGAGGTCAGGCAGAAGGATATGCCTGCCTGTCTGTCAGAGGGACGGCGCCGGTCAGTGCGTGCGGCTATTGTGCCGTGACAGTTTCATTCCTTTCCCTTGCAGGCGGTTTCGTTACAGTCCGAAGACGTCGGCAATGGGCTTGAAAACAATCTTTCCGCCTGCGATGTTCACTCCCTGAGCCAGTGCGGGGTCATCTGCGCAGGCTTTCTCCCAGCCTTTGTCGGCGAGTGCGACGGCATATTTCAGTGTCGCGTCGGTGAGTGCGACGGTAGATGTGTTAGGCACGGCGCCCGGTATGTTGGCTACGGCGTAGTGTATGATGCCGTCTATTTCATATACGGGGTCAGAGTGTGTTGTGGGGTGTGACGTCTCGAAACATCCTCCCTGGTCTATCGCCACATCGACGAGCACGGTGCCGGGCTCCATGAGTTTCAGCATATCCCGTGTGATGAGGTGCGGCGCCTTGTCTCCCCTTATGAGCACCGATCCGATAACGATGTCCACATCCCTCAGCTCGCGCCTGATGTTGTGCTGTGAAGAATAGAGCGTGTTGACATTCGGCGGCATGACGTCGTTCAGCCTTCTCAGCAGCGGCAGCGAGATGTCGGCTATTGTGACGTCTGCTCCCATGCCCGCCGCCACGCGTGCGGCCGCCTGTCCTACGATGCCTCCTCCGAGCACCAGCACTCTCGCCGGCTTCACTCCTGGCACGCCGCAAATCAGCTTTCCTTTCCCGCCTTTCGATTTCTGCAGGTAGTAAGCTCCGTTTATCGTTGCCATACGTCCTGCCACCTCGCTCATGGGGACGAGCAGCGGCAGCGTGCCGTCGGCGAGCTGCACTGTCTCGTATGCGATGCATACCGCCTTGCTCCGCATCATCGCCTCTGTCAGTTCGCGTTCGCAGGCGAAATGGAAATACGTGAAGACGACCTGACCTTCTCGCACGAGGCTGTATTCCGGTTCGATGGGTTCTTTCACCTTCACAATCATCTCCGCCTCGCGATAGACAGATTCCATGTCCGGGAGGATTACTGCTCCGGCTTCGGCATACATCTCGTCGGCGAAACCGCTGCCGATGCCTGCGGTGTTCTGTACGAAGACGGTGTGTCCGCGCTTCACAAGTTCTGCTACTCCAGCGGGTGTCATGCCTACGCGACACTCGTTGTTTTTGATCTCTTTAGGTACTCCGACTTTCATGATATTTGTGTTTTTGCGGCAGGCGGCAGTATGACGTCCCGTGTCTTCCTCCGCTTGCATCCCGTGCCTTGAGTGTCATGGAACTGTGCTGCGCAAAAACTACGGTAGCCCTACGGCAGTCTGCCAAGGTTGGTTTATGTTTTCCATGATGCAAATATACTGATTTTATACAAATTTCGCCACAGGACGCTGTTGTTTTTTATGATTTTTTTAATCTTCCGCAGGCTTGTTTTCAGGTATCGACGCACAGCCGATACCCACAATGTCTTGTGATTTCAAATCCGCGAGAATCGTCTGTAGAATTTCGGAGAGAGCTGCGCTGCCGTAGAGCGTGATTATTCGGTGTTTTCGTAAACTGCTGTGATTTAGCGTGTTGGCAATACAGATGATACAAAGTCAGCTTTTTCGGCCTCGTAAAACCACTGTTCTGGCAGCCGAAACAGTCAGTTTCGGGTCCTCACCTTGACTATTTTGCGTCCCCACTTTGACTATCTTGCGTCCTCACTTTGACTATCTTGCCCCGTCACTTTGACTATCTTGCCTTCTCGCCATGCCTTTCCTGCTGCCCAAGTACAGAAAGACGGCAGTCGCAGATGCTGAAACGGCGTTACGAAATGTTAATTTCAAGATTTTCGTTTGTCAGGATTTTTCATATCCCGGCAGGTTTTTTGCGGCCGGCGTGCAGTCTCTGCGCTGTCTTTTCCGGCGTTTTCTGAAAGGCGGAACGGTGTCAGATATTGTTCTTTTTTTCGCTTATGCTTTTTGCCACGACATACGCCGTGGTCCATGCCGCCTGCAGGTTGAAGCCTCCGGTGACGGCGTCGATGTCGAGCACCTCGCCTGCGAAATACAGTCCGGGATGCTCGCGTGCCTCGAGTGTCGATGGCGAGACATTTGTCAGCGCCACTCCTCCGCAGGTCACAAACTCCTCTTTCCACCGGCATTTCCCCGTCACTCTGAAGGTGTGTGCTGTCAGCGTGGCAGCCATGCGGTTGATGCTCTTCTTCCCGAGTTCCGCCCACCGCTGGTTGCCGTTTATGCCGCACTCGTGCAGCAGGAAGTTCCACAGGCGGCTGTTGAACTGTTCCGGCGTGACGCTTTGCAACATCTTCTGCGGATGTCCGGCAGCCGTTGTTTCTAACAGTTCCGCCACCTGGCAGTCTCTCATGTCTCCGAACCAGTTGATGATGATGTCCGCCGTGTATGCGTTTTCGTTCAGTGTCCTTGCCGCGAAGGCGGAGAGTTTCAGAATGGCGGGCCCGCTCATTCCCCAGTGTGTTATGAGCAGCGGTCCGCCTGTGCGTATCTTTGTCCCTGCCAGTCCGGCGGTGACATTCTTCACCACCGTCCCTGCCAGTCTGTGCAGGTCGTCGCCGCCGATGTTCATGCTGAAGAGCGACGGCACGGGCGCCACGATGTCGAGGTTCAGCGGGTCGAGAAATCTCAGTCCGCCTGCCTTCGGGCTTCCTCCCGTCGTCACTACGACGATGTCCGCCTCCTCCTCCGGCTGTTGCGTGAAAGTGATGGCGTATCCGTTCTGTGTCCTTCTGACACTCTCCGCCCTGTGCTGCAGCCTCACGTTGACGCCGTTCAGCCTTGCCAGTGTGCGCAGAGTGCCCACAATCTCCATGGCGTCCTGCGAAGCGGGGAAGACGCATCCGTCGTCCTGTGTGACCAGCCTCACGCCCTCGTTCTCAAACCATCGCATCGTGTCGCGGTGCGAGAAGACGTGCATGAGGCGCTTCATCAGCCTCGCCCCGCGGGGATAGACCGCCTCGGTGCTCTTCACGGCGTTGAAGGAGTTGGTAAGGTTGCATCGCCCGCCACCCGTTACGGCTACCTTCGCCAGGGTCTTCTTCCCGCTTTCGTAGATGGTGATGCGGCTTCCGGGCAGCATCCTTGCGATGTTGACGGCAGCGAAACAGCCGGCTGCCCCGGCTCCGATGACGGCTATGCGCATATCTTTCTTTTGCATTGTGTGGTGTTTACAGTGATGGCGCGGCATGCGGTTGCGTGTCCCCATGCCGTCGTTTTGCCGTGCAAAGATAGCACATTATCTCGTGCCGTGCAAATTCTGCCGCCCTTTTCTGACGCGACGGTTTCCGCGACGCGGCCTGATTGTGTCATTTATATTAAATAATGTGTATTTTTCAGGCGTTGTTGCGTGAATTTGAAATAATTTATTTAAATTTGCAAAATATTACGTTTCAAAGGTAAACGTGGGATGTTTTTCAGGTTATGCCAATTTCTATGAGACGTTGAATCAGAAAAGAAATATCCATATCTGACACACAAATGGAAAAGACGATAGATATTGACAACATCCTCCGCTCAAAGCTGGGCAGCAAGGCGAGGTATGTTCCGTCGTTGCTTGTGAAATGGCTGAAAAAGACAATCCATGAGGATGAGGTGAACCGCTATCTCTGGGAATCGCGCAACGAGAAGGGTGTGCCCTGGTTGGAGCGGTGTGTGGAATATCTCGAGATGAACCTCGAGGTTGTAGGCAGGGAGAACCTCCCGTCGCCCGACGACGGCCGGCAATACACCTTCGTGTCCAACCATCCGCTGGGAGGAGCCGACGGCGTGGCCCTCGGAGCCATCATCGGCAGGCACTACGACGGCAGGTTCAAGTATCTTGTCAACGACCTGCTCATGTTCCTGCCCGGTCTTGCCCCTGTCTGCATTCCTATCAACAAGACGGGGAAGCAGGGACGCTCGTTCCCGCAGATGGTGGAGGCGGGCTTTGCGTCGGACAACCATATCCTCATGTTCCCCGCCGGGCTGTGCTCGAGAAAGCAGAACGGTGTGATACGCGACCTGGAATGGACGAAGACCTTCGTGAAGAAATCTGTCCAGACACACCGCGACGTGGTGCCTATACACTTCAGCGGACAGAACTCGGACAAGTTCTACCGCATCGCGAACATCTGCAAGGCGCTGAACCTGAAGTTCAACGTCGCCATGCTCTTCCTCGTCGATGAGATGTACAAGAACAGCGGCAAGTCCTTCCGCGTCACCATCGGCAAGCCCATACCCTGGCAGACATTCGACAAAAGCCGCAACGCGAAAGAGTGGGCGCAATATGTGAAGGACATCGTGTATGGCCTCGACACGAGAGACTGACACCGTGACGCTCTTTAGAAAAACATAGTATCATACAAACAATAAACCTAATTCACACGTCGTCAGCGGCATCCGGCATGACAACGCCGCCCGGCAAACGCGACAACCGAAAGATTATCATTCATTGCGAATATGGAAAAGCCTATCATACCTCCAGTAGATAAGGAACTCATCAAGGCTGAACTGACACCCGAGCGCCAGCTGCGTCTGACAAACAAAAGCCACAACTGCATATATATCATCACGGCGCACAACGCACCGAACACCATGCGCGAGATAGGCCGCCTGCGAGAAGAGGCGTTCAGGGCTGCCGGCGGCGGCACGGGAAAAGAATGTGACATCGACGAGTTTGACACGTGCGACAACTGCTACAAGCAGCTCATCGTATGGAATCCCGAGGCGGAGGAAATCATCGGCGGATACAGATATCTCGAAGGAGAGGACTGGGAGATGGACGACAACGGACAGCCCGTACTCGCTACGAGCCACATGTTCCACTTCTCGGAGAAATTCCTGAAGGAATACAAGGACAAGACGGTGGAACTCGGACGTTCGTTCGTCACTCTCGGATACCAGAGCTCGGAGAAAGGCGCAAAGAGCATCTTCGCGCTCGACAACCTCTGGGACGGCCTCGGAGCCATCACCGTCGTCAATCCGAAACTGAAATACTTTTTCGGAAAGATGACGATGTATCCCTCGTACATACGCCGCGGAAGGGATATGATTCTCTATTTCCTGAAGAAATATTTCGACGACAAGGACAGGCTCATCATTCCTATCAAGCCGCTGAAAATCGATACGCCCGATTCTGAGTTCGAGCATCTGTTTGACAAGCCGACATTCCGCGAGAACTATAAGGTTCTGAACCATGCCATACGTTCGTGGGGCTACAACATCCCGCCTCTCATCAACGCGTACATGAACCTCTCGCCGACGATGAAACTCTTCGGCACCGCCATCAACTACGGCTTCGGAGACGTCGAGGAGACGGGCATCCTCATCGCCGTGGATGAGATTTTCGAGCAGAAGCGCATCCGCCACATCGATTCGTTCATCAAGGAACATCCCGAATGTATGACCATAACATCGGGTGCGAACAACATCATATACAAGTCGGACAACGGATTCGCCGACGTGAAATGACGCTGCCCGCGAAAGCAGGGTGCGCATTACAGGCAGACACCGGTGTCTGTTGCGAAACACAGAAAGCCCGGCATAGAGCAGAAGAACGATGCTCTATGCCGGGCTTCCGGCGTCTGTAGGATGCCGTCACAGTGACGGGCGTTGCCTGAAAAACGTGTGCCGCTACCATTCTATCGGCTCCATGCCGTTCTCCTTCAGCCATATATTGCAGGTGGAGAAGTGCCTGTTGCCGAACCATCCTCCGCGGTTGGCGGAGAGGGGCGACGGATGTACGCTCTCAAGCACGAGATGCCTTGCGGTGTCGATGAGGGGCCGCTTGCCTCTCGCATATCCGCCCCACAGCATGAAGGCGACATGCGGGCAGCCCTCGGACACCTTGCGGATGACGGCATCGGTGAACTCCTCCCAGCCTTTCCGCTGGTGTGAGCCCGGCTCATGCTCGCGCACGGTCAGCGTGGCGTTGAGCAGCAGCACGCCCTGTTCTGCCCAGCGGCGCAGCGAACCGTCGTAGAGGGCCTTGCCGTTGGCGTCGTGGATGACGGCGGGGACGTTGCCCGTGTCCTGCTTTATCTCCTTGAAGATGTTCACCAATGACGGCGGCAGCGGCATGCCCGTCTTCACGGAGAAGCACAGGCCTTCTGCCTGCCCTGCTCCGTGGTACGGGTCCTGCCCTATGATCACCACTTTCACGCGGTGGAAGGGACACAGGCTGAAGGCGTTGAATATCTCGTGTCCCGGAGGATAGCAGGTGTGGCGGGCGTATTCTTCCCTAACAAAACCGGTGAGTCTGACAAAGTAGTCCTTGTCAAACTCACCGGAGAGTTGTTCGCCCCAGCTTTTCTCGATGTTCACTTTCATTTTCTTATCGATGCTGTGACATCATTCAGGCGTGTGGCCCGAAGGATGTCGGGGTTGTATGTTCCGGCTGTCGCCGTACGGATTGTCGCGGGTGTCAGTCCTGGATGAGGTTCTCGCCGGTCATGTCGGCGGGCTGCTCCAGTCCGAGGATGTGCAGGATGGACGGTGCGACGTCGGCGAGGCGGCCGTTCTTCACCGTGGCTGAGTTGTTGTCAGTGACGTAGATGAAGGGCACGGGGTTGAGCGAGTGGGCGGTGTTTGGCGAGCCGTCGCTGTTCACCGCGTTGTCGGCGTTGCCGTGGTCGGCGATGATGATAGCCTCATATCCTGCCGCCTTGGCTGTCTCTATCACGTCGCGGACGCAGTTGTCAACGGCGTGTACCGCCTTGGCGATGGCGTTATAGACACCGGTGTGGCCCACCATGTCGCCGTTGGCGAAATTCACGACGATGAAGTCGTACTGCTCCGTCTTTATGGCGGCACAGAGCTTGTCCTTCACCTCGTAAGCCGACATCTCAGGCTTGAGGTCGTAGGTGGCAACCTTTGGCGATGCCACGAGTATGCGGTCCTCGCCTTCGTAAGGCTTCTCGCGTCCTCCGTTGAAGAAGAAAGTGACGTGTGCGTACTTCTCTGTCTCTGCCGTATGCAGCTGTCTGAGGCCTTTGCTTGAGAGATATTCGCCCAGGGTGTTCTCTACATTCTCTTTCGGGAAGAGGATGCCGACGCCTGTGAACGATGCGTCGTAGGGTGTCATGCAGTAGTATTTCAGCCCTGGGACGGTAGCCATGCCCTGCTCGGGCATGTCCTGCTGTGTGAGCACCTGCGTGAGTTCTTTTGCGCGGTCGTTGCGGAAGTTGATGAAGATGACGACGTCGCCCTCTTCTATCTTGCCGTTGACAGTGGCGTTGGTGACCGGCTTGATGAACTCGTCCGTCACGCCTTCGTCATAGCTCTCCTGCATGGCAGCCACCATGTCGGTTGCCTGCTTTCCCTTGGCTGAGACGATGAGGTCGTAGGCCTCTTTCACACGTTCCCAGCGCTTGTCTCTGTCCATGGCGTAGAATCGCCCGACGATGCTGGCGATGCTGGCGTCGTTGGCTGCACAGTGTGCCTGGAGGGCTTCGATGAATCCCTTGCCTGACTTGGGGTCAGTGTCTCTGCCGTCCATGAAGCAGTGGACGAAGGTCTGCCGGGAGAGCCCGAACTCCTTGCCTACCTCGATGAGGCGGAAGAGATGCTCGAGGCTTGAGTGTACGCCGCCGTCGGAGGTGAGGCCCATGAGGTGCAGCTTCTTGTTGTTCTCCTTCGCGTATGTGTATGCCTCAACCACCTGGGGATTCTTGGCTATCGAGCCGTCCTTGCAGGCGCGGTTGATTTTCACGAGGTCCTGATAGACTATTCTGCCTGCCCCGATGTTGAGATGTCCTACTTCCGAGTTGCCCATCTGTCCGTCCGGCAGTCCGACATCTTCGCCGCTTGCGTTGAGTTGTGAATGTGCCGAGACGGCAGTCAGATAGTCGAGATAAGGTGTCGGAGTGTTGTAGATGACGTCTCCTGCACCGTGTTTGCCGATTCCCCATCCGTCGAGAATCATCAGTAATGCTTTCTTCATGTTATTTGTGTCATTGTTTGCGACGTGTGGTGTAGGTCCTGCACGTCATGGTTTTAACTCAGTTGTTGTATGGTGTTGTGTCGTGTGTGGTGTCGCATGGTGTGCGGCGTGCGGCGCATGGTGTTATGCGTCGATGTCGGCGTATGTCGCGTTCTCTTCGATGAACTGCCGGCGCGGGTCCACGTCGTCGCCCATGAGCATGGAGAAGATTTCGTCGGCACGGGCGGCATTCTGTATCGTCACTTGCTTCAGAAGGCGCGTCGCGGGGTTCATCGTGGTGTCCCACAGCTGCTCGGGGTTCATCTCGCCGAGACCTTTGTAGCGCTGGGTGTGCAGCTTGGGGTCGTCGGCGTTGCCGTTGCAGTATGTGTCGATGAATCTCAGCCTGTCTTCTTCGTCATAGCAATACTCGCTATTGTTCTTGTACGAGCAGTGGTAGAGCGGCGGAGTGGCGATGTAGAGGTGTCCCTCCTGTATCACCTTCGGCATGAAGCGGAAGAAGAGCGTCATGATGAGAGTGTCAATGTGCGAGCCATCGACGTCGGCATCCGTCATGATGATAATCTTGTCGTAGCGCAGCTTGTCGATGTTCGCCTCTTTAGAGTCTTCTCCGTCGAGCCCGAACCTCACTCCGATGGCCTGCAGGATGATGTTGACGGATTCTGCCTCGAAGACTTTGTGCCACTGCACTTTCTCTACGTTGAGGATTTTTCCTCTCAGCGGCAGTATGGCTTGTGTGTGCCGGTCGCGTCCCTGCTTTGCCGAACCGCCGGCAGAATCACCCTCGACGAGGAATATCTCTGTCTTCTTAGGGTCGCGGCTTGAGCAGTCGGCGAGCTTGCCCGGCAGTCCGCCGCCCGACATCGGGTTCTTGCGCTGAACGCTCTCGCGTGCCTTCCGCGCCGCTATGCGTGCCGTGGCGGCGAGAATGACTTTCTTGCAGATGCTCTTCGCCTCGTTGGGATGCTCTTCGAGATAGTATGTCAGTGCCTCGCCGACAGCCTGCTGTACGGCACCCGCCACTTCGGTGTTGCCGAGCTTTGTCTTTGTCTGGCCCTCGAACTGCGGCTCTGCCACCTTGACGGAGATGACGGCGGTGATGCCTTCACGGAAGTCCTCGCCGGAGATTTCTATCTTTGCCTTCTCTATCTCCTTGGAGAGTGACGGCTCGTTGTCGGCGTATGCCTTAAGCGTGCGTGTCAGTGCCGTGCGGAAACCCTGCAGGTGTGTGCCGCCTTCGATGGTGTTGATGTTGTTCACGTACGAGTGGATGTTCTCCGAATAGTCAGTGTTGTACATGATGGCAACCTCTATGGGCACGCTGTTCTTCTCTGTCTTGAGATAGATGACGTCGTTGAAGAGATGCGTGCGGTGACGGTCAACGTATCGCACAAACTCTTTCAGACCGTCCTGCGCATGGAACACCTCCGTCTTGGGCTGCCAGTCTTCGGGCACATTGCCGTCTGCGTCATGTTCCGGGCGCATGTCGCGCAGCGTGATGCGGATGCCTGCATTGAGGAAGGCAAGCTCGCGCATACGTGTCGCGATGATGTCGTATTTGTATGTCGTTGTTGTGAATATCGAGCCGTCGGGCCAGAACTGCTGTCGCGTGCCGCGCTTCTCTGTCTCGCCTACAACCTTCACGGGATAGAGCGGCTTGCCCTTCTCGTATTCCTGCTGGTAGATCTTGCCGTCGCGGAACACCTGCGAGAGCATGTGTGTCGAGAGGGCGTTGACGCACGAGACGCCGACACCGTGCAGACCTCCGGAGACTTTGTACGAGCCTTTGTCAAACTTGCCGCCGGCGTGCAGCACTGTCATCACGACTTCAAGGGCGGACTTGTGCATCTTAGGATGCTCATCGACGGGGATGCCGCGCCCGTTGTCTTCTACAGTGATGGAGTTGTCTTCGTTTATCGTCACCTCAATGTCGGTGCAGTAGCCTGCCATCGCCTCGTCGATGGAGTTATCGACCGTCTCGTTGACAAGATGGTGGAGACCTTTCTCCGAGATGTCGCCGATGTACATCGCCGGACGCTTTCTGACCGCTTCGAGGCCTTCGAGCACCTGTATGCTGCTGCCGGTATAGTTGCCTTCGGTTTTCTGTATTTCTTCCATTGTGTTTTGTTTATGATTATTGTGTGCAAAGTTACTAAAAAAAAACGAATTGTCGAAATTTATTAATTGTTAATTAATAAGCGATAACAGAAAAACGTGTTTTCCTCTTCTGCTACAGATGAAATGCCTCTCACGCGCGTCTCCGGCGTCCTCTTGCGCCATCTGCCTTGCCTTCCATGTATGGTTCGTGCTGAGTGAAAATATATACAAACGGGAAGCAGACTGCGCTTGTGTTGCACAGCCTGCTTCCCGTGTTGTCTCTTCGGGATGCACATCGTGTGTCTCCCTGTATGTTGTGAGGTGTCAGAGTTTCTGCTCGACCTCGATTTCGGTGAATGTCTCGATGATGTCTCCCGTCTGGATGTCGTTGCAGTTGACGAGCGAGATGCCGCATTCCAGACCGGTCGCCACTTCCTTCGCGTCGTCCTTGTATCTCTTCAGGGCGTTGATGTTTCCGGTGAAGATCACGATGCCGTCGCGGATGAGGCGTGCCTTGTCGCTGCGGTGTACCTTTCCATCGACAACCATCGCGCCTGCCACGGTGCCGACTTTCGAGATTTTGAAGACTTCCTTGACTTCCACCTGTCCCGTGGCAACCTCTTTCTTGATTTTGTCGAGCATGCCTTCCATCGCTGACTTGATGTCGTCGATGGCGTCGTAGATGACGCTGTAGGTGTTGATTTCCACGCCTTCGTTCTCTGCGAGTTTCTTCGCTGCCGTCGATGGACGTACGTTGAAGCCTACAATCATTCCGTTCTCTGCCGTAGAAGCGAGCATGACGTCGTTCTCTGATATCTGTCCGACGGCGCCCTGGATTACTTTCACCTCCACCTTCTCTGTAGAGAGCTTGATGAACGAATCGGTGAGAGCCTCCACCGAGCCTTGCGTGTCGGCCTTGACGATGAGGTTGAGCATGTGGAACTCTCCGAGTGCGATGCGGTGGGCTATCTCTTCGAGCGAGAGGGTCTTCGTTGTGCGGAGGCTCTGCTCGCGCTGCAGCTGCAGGCGTTTGTTTGCTATCTCGCGTGCCTCCTGCTCAGTCTCCATGATGTGGAACGAATCTCCGGCTGAGGGTGCGCCGTTCAGACCGAGTATGATGACGGGTTCTGACGGACCGGCTTTCTCCACACGCTGGTTACGCTCGTTGAACATCGCCTTTATGCGGCCGTAGTATGTGCCGGCGATGACGATGTCTCCGACTTTCAGCGTGCCGTTGGAAACGAGCACCGTAGAGACGTATCCCCTGCCTTTGTCGAGCGATGCCTCTATCACAGAGCCTGTCGCCTTGCGGTTGGGGTTTGCCTTCAGTTCGAGCATCTCGGCTTCGAGCAGGACTTTCTCCATCAGGTCTTCGACGCCGATGCCTTTCTTTGCCGATATCTCCTGACATTGGTATTTGCCGCCCCATTCTTCGACGAGGAGGTTCATCTGTGCGAGGTCCTCGCGAATCTTGTCCGGATTGGCTCCCGGCTTGTCTATCTTGTTTATGGCGAACACCATGGGCACGTTGGCAGCCTGTGCGTGTGCGATGGCTTCTTTTGTCGTCGGCATGACGGAATCGTCGGCAGCGATGATGATGATGGCGATGTCGGTGACCTGTGTTCCGCGGGCACGCATGGCGGTGAAGGCTTCGTGGCCCGGCGTGTCGAGGAATGTGATGCGTCTGCCGTCTTCAAGTTTCACGTTGTATGCGCCGATGTGCTGTGTGATGCCGCCTGCCTCGCCTGCGATGACATTGGTGTTGCGCACATAGTCGAGCAGCGATGTCTTGCCGTGGTCAACGTGTCCCATGACGGTGACTATAGGAGCACGGTATTCGAGGTCCATCTCGTCGTCTTCCTCTTCGGTAATTGCGTTCTGCACTTCAGCCGAGACATATTCCGTGGAGAAGCCGAACTCTTCTGCAACCATGTTTATCGTTTCGGCGTCGAGGCGCTGGTTGATGGACACCATCACTCCGATGGACATCAGCGTTCCGATTAGTTTGTTGACCGGCACGTCCATCATCGTGGCGAGTTCAGACACTGTCACATACTCTGTGAGTTTGAGTATGCGGCTCTCTGCAGCCTCTGCCGCCATTGCGGCGTCTCTCTGCTCTGCGGCGTTGTCGCGTTTCTCCTTGCGGTATTTTGCGCCTTTCTTGTTCTGCGTCTGTTTGTTGGTGAGGCGTGCGAGTGTCTCTTTCACCTGCCTTGCTACCGCCTCGTCATCCACTTCCTGGGGCTGGTTGCTGCGGTTGTTCTTCTTTTTGTTCTTTTTGTTGTTGGCGTTCTGTGCCGGCTGCTGCTGCTGCTGTCCGCCTCCGCCCTTTTTCTTGTTCTTGTCTTTCTTGGGCTGGTTTGCCACGTCGTTGATATCGACGCGCTCCTTGCCTATTCTGACGCGTTTCTTCTTCTGGGCTTCGCGTGCCTGCTGTGCTTTCTCTTCGCGTTCGCGCTTTTTCTCTTCCTTGCTTTTTTTCTTTGGCCGTGTGCTTTGGTTGATTGCCGAGAGGTCTATTTTTCCGAGTACGTTGAGTGTCTGCTGCGGTTTTTTGTTCTTCTCCAATCTGAACGGTTCTGTCTCGGTTTTCTCCTTTTGTTCCGCCGCATTGTCTGCTGCGTTGTCTTCAATGTTTTTTGTTCCGGCCTCTTTTTCTGCCGTTGTGGTGTCTGGAGCATCAGTAGCAGTGTCTTCAGCAGGGTTGCTTTCTTCTGCAGTTTCCTGTTTCACGTCTGTCGTCAGCATGTTTCCGGCTTTTGTCTCTTCCTTTTCTCCGCCGTTGTCTTCTGCCTTCGCCGGGATTTCGTGTTTTCCCGTGGTTGGGTTAGCAGTCTCTTTCTTTTCCTCCGCCGTTTCTGTTGTAGGCTGTGCCTCTGTTGCGTTTGGCGTGTTCAGACTGTCTGTGTTTCTCTTCTTGCCAATCTGTGTGAGGTCGATTTTCCCGAGCGGTTTGTATTGCTGTTTTGTGTGTGTTGCAGGTGTGGCGGCATCGTTCGTCTTCTCTATGTCGAGCGATGGTTTCTTCTCTTTCTGTTTGTGGAAGAGTTTGTCTGCCTGTGTGCGCACGGCAGCGTCGGTGCTGAATTCTTTCTTCAGTCCCTCATACTGTTCGTCAGTGAGCTTAAGGTTAGGATTATCGGCTCCTTCTATACCATATTTCTTCTTGAGGAAGTCAGTTGCTGTCTGGATTCCTACGTTCAATTCTCTGATTGCTTTGTTTAATCTGATGCTCATCTATTTGTTTTATGTTTTTTTGGGTGATTTTGTTTTTCTCGTCGAAAGCCTTATTTCTCAAATTCGGCTCTCAGCACATTCAGCACATGGTCCACCGTTTCTTCTTCAAGGTCAGCTTTCTCGATCAGCATGTCTCGCGGTGCGTTGAGCACAGCCTTGGCAGTGTCGAGGCCAATAGCCTTGATTGCATCAATCACCCACTGGTCTATCTCGTCGTCGAACTCTTCGAGGTAGATGTCTTCATCCTCTTCTCCGTCGTTTGTGTCTCGATAGACGTCGATGGTGTATTCTGTGAGCAGGGAGGCGAGTTTGATGTTCAGTCCGTTTCGTCCTATTGCGAGGCTTACCTCTTCCGGTTGCAGGAAGACGTCTGCCTTACGGTTTTCCTCGTCGAGTGTGATGCTGCTTACGCGTGCAGGTGACAGTGCTCGCTGTATGAAGATTTTGATGTTTGCGGAGTAGTTGATGACATCGATGTTCTCGTTGTTGAGTTCTCTTACGATGCCGTGTACTCGTGAGCCTTTCACTCCGACGCATGCTCCGACGGCGTCGATGCGTTCGTCGTAACTCTCCACGGCGATTTTCGCTCTCTCGCCCGGTATTCGTGCTATTCGTCTTATTGTTATGAGCCCGTCGTTTATCTCCGGCACTTCCTGTTCAAGGAGTTTCTGTAAGAACATGGGGCTTGTTCGTGAGAGTATGATTTTCGGGTTGTTGTTTTCGTTGTCCACTCTTGCAATGACGGCTCTCACGGTTTCTCCTTTTCTGAACTGGTCGTTGGGAATCTGTTCTGCTTTTGGCAGTATCAGTTCGTTGTTCTGGTCGTCGATGATGAGTATTTCTTTCTTCCAGGTCTGATAGACTTCTCCGGAAATGAGTTCCCCCACCCGGTCTTTGTACTGGTTGTAGAGCGAGTCGTGTTCGAGTTCGAGTATTTTCGATGCGAGGGTCTGTCTGAGGTTGAGTATAGCGCGTCGTCCGAAGCTTGCGAAGTTCACTGATTCTGAAACTTCTTCTCCCACCTCGTAGTCGATGTCGATTTTCTGTGCTTCCTTGAGTTCGATTTCCTTGTTCTCGTCTTCGACGGCTCCGTTTTCCACCACAACTCTGTTGCGGTAGATTTCGAGGTCGCCTTTGTCAGGATTCACGATGACGTCGAAGTTCTCGTCGCTGCCAAAGATTTTCGCTATCACGTTGCGGAAGCTTTCTTCGAGCACGCTGACGAGCGTTGTGCGGTCGATATTCTTCGTGTTTTTGAATTCCTTCAGCGTCTCGATCATCGAAGGTTGCTGTTCAGTGGTTTTTGTTGCCATTGTATTCTTTTATGTGATTTTGTTTGTTCTTTTCTGTTTTTGGAGGTGTGTTGTCTGTTTTTGTTGTCAGTGTGTGCTGGTATGTCATTTGAAGTTTATGACATATCTTGTCTGCTTCACGTCGTTCATGTTGAAGTCTCTCATGGTTTCGACGAGTTGCGGTCGTTTCTTTCCCTCGACTTTCTGTTTCTCTGTCACTGCTACGGTGAATGTGGGCGGCTCTACGTTTTTCAGTATTCCTTTGAGTTTCTTTCCGTCTTTGGTGACGACTTCCACTTCTTCTCCGATGCAGTTGATGTATTGTTGTGCGACTTTGAAGGGTTGTCCGAGGCCTGCCGACCCTACCTCGAGTTCATAGTCTTCTTCGTCGCGGTTGAGGTGTGCTTCTATGAATCTGCTGAGTTCTGCGCAGTCTTCTATCCACACGCCTTCTTTATGGTCTATTTCAACCACGATGCGGTCGTCGGTTGTCACTTCTACGTCAACGAGGAAATACTCCTTGTCGAGGAGCCATTCCTCCACGATTTTCTTTACTCTTTCTTTATCTACCATATTTTTTAGGATTACACCTATATATATAATAATGTGAACACAATCGGCCGTCATGTATTTGAAAGCGGCGGACTGCATCTCTTATAAAAACAGAAGAGAGGTCTCTGTTGAGACCCCTCATTCCTCTGAACATTTGCAAAATTACACATTTTTATCTTTATTCTTCTCCGTTTGCTATGTTTTTGTTACGTTATTTAATTATTATTAACCAAACGTTGTCGGTTTCATCTTTTTGCCGTGATGTTTGTCAAGTGGCGTGCCGTTGTTTGTCGGGTCGTGTTTCACTGTTCAGCCTGGCAGATGTTGTTGATGACGAGCGACGCGAGGGTGAATCCTGCGGGTGCTGTGACCTGCACGAGCGACCCGTTGGTGTGCGGCTTGTTGATGGGCGAAGCTGCTGCAGTGGTCTCGCCGCATGGTTGCGTATTGTTGTCGCCGTTTTTGTCCGCGCCTTTGTTCTTGAGCAGTTCTTCGCTGAAGACGCATAGGAATTTCTTTGCCGGCCTGCATCCCATTCGTTTGAAAGAGCGGCGCAGTGCTGCTGCGAGCGGGCATCCCCTCACTTTCCAGAACTCGGCCACCTGCAGACGTGTGGGGTCGGACTTCAGTGCGGCTCCCATAGCGGAGAAGAGGCATGCGCGGGATGCTGTGGCGCGTTGTATGAGCAGCACTTTGTCGCGCAGGCTGTCGATGGCGTCGATGACATAGTCGTAGTTGTCGAGGTGGAAGCTGTCGGCAGTGTCGGCGTTATATATGCTGTTGACGGCTGTGATGTCTGCGTCCGGGTTTATTTCCAGGAGATGTGTGCGCATGGCGTCAACTTTCACTTTGCCTATTGTCCGGGCTGTTGCCATGGCTTGCCGGTTGACGTTCGACGGTGAGACGGTGTCGAAATCTACGAGCGTGAGGTGTCGCAGTCCGGTGCGTATCAGGCTTTCCGCACACCAGCTTCCTACACCTCCTGTGCCGAAGATGATGACGCGGGCGGTGGCGAGGCGCTGCATCGCCTCGTCGCCGAGAAGGAGATTTGAGCGTGAGAAATACATGTTTTTGGTTGACGGGTTGGCGGGTTGACGGGTTGGCAAGTAAACAAGTTGACGGGTATGTGTAGGTCCGCTTTATTTTACATTTATTTTCCTTGTCAGGCTTCCGTTCCTTATTATATATATGCCGGGCTTGTCTGTGTGCGACACGCGTCTGCCCTGCAAGTCGTATATGACGGTTTCTGTGGCTGTCGGTGTGTGTACCTCGCCTATTCCTGTCGTGCCTGTCGTTCCCCATTGCTTGGCGAGCCACTCTACCTTGTCTTTCAGATAATATTTCAAGGTCGAGGCGTTGCCGTTGATGTCCGTTGTGCCATATGCGGGCCATCTTTTCTTGTCGCTGACTGCAGCTGCGGCGATGGTCGCTGCGGTGTTGTCGATGAAGTTGTTGACGGTGGGGTATTCGTTTCGGTAGAAGTCGCCGAAGACATTCTTCACTGCCTCGACAAACCTCGGGAACTGGTATATCTGGTCAATGAAGAAACATTCGAACGTAGGGTTCTGCCAGATGAACTTGTGCCGGTTAGAGTTGCTGTATGCGTTGCCGAAGTCCCATACGGGTCCCGCCACCCATCGTGTGTCGTTGCCCCGTTCCTTGTGCAGGTAGAAGCTGCCGTGGAATCCTTCTTCGTCATGCATGAGTTCTCTGACGACATACACTCTTGCCATGGCGTCGATGTCTATCAGTTCTTCCCATTTGGTCGATGTCCTGTCATTGTCATACACGGCGTCCCGGATGGCGTCGAACTGCTGCTGCAGATATGTCTCCTGCTGTTGCGACAGCACTTCGGGCGATTTGTATGTTATCCAGATGTCCTGGCCTTTGTCTGTCACTTTCACGTTGATGTGCGGGTCGGTGTTGTAGTTGTCCACTTCCACGAGCCATCCTCCCGTCACGTCTTCGGTTGCGAGGTCGTCCTGTTCGATGACATTCACGCGGTCGGCGTCCACCCTGACGTTCTCCGTCAGGAAATACAGTCCGATGTAGTCACCGTTCAGCACCACCTCTACGGGTCTGGTGTCCGGTGTCCATGCGAGGTGCATACGCCTTGCGAGTTCGTATCCGAGCGGGTTTCTCATGAATCCGAGGTTGTCGTCCGCACCTGCCATGAGCACGAAATGCTTTGATTTCTTCATGCCGAGCATCGGATCTTTCGCCGCGAGTTTCAGGCGGTAGGGCTTTTTGTCGAATCCGAGCCATGTCCAGTTGCCGCGTCCTTTGATGGAGAGTGTGAGCGGGGTCTCTTCTGTTCCTGACGCGGGGCATCCCTCAACTCCCATAGGGTTGACGTAGCATGTGGCGCTGACATATTCTTCTTTTGACGTTATGGGCACCTTGTTCTCTGTGTTTATGTACAGTACGGGCAGTGTGCCGGATACGGGCGATGCCGGCTTGCTGTCTGTCTGCCATGTTCCTGTGGCGTATTGTTCGCCTGTCGAGGGCACGAATGTCGCTCCGGGAATCATGGGCAGGTTGTCGTTGTCCTTGAAGGTCTGTGTTCGGTGTTCGCCGCGTGTGATGATGTTGTCCTTCACCGTTGTCACCTTCTCGCTGCGCAGTCCGGCGGGCAGTGTGGTGTCGGTGAAGAAATAGTGTGTCTGCCCCTCTGCCGTGGCGTTGATGACGAAGGTCCAGAGGTTGCCGTCGTCCTTTGTCAGCTCGACGATTGTTGTCCTGTTCTCGGCGTCGTTGCCATATACGAATTTCACTGTAGTATAAGCCGTCAGGCTGTTGTCAAAATGATAAGTGCCTGCGGGCACCGTGACTGCCCCTGCTAAGACTGGCAGAAGCAGCAGCATTAAGGATGTGATGATGTTACGCATAGTTATCAGTTATATATGAAGTAGTTCATTTTCTCAGGTACGACAATATCTCTATTGTCCTTTCCACCGCCTCTCTCATTGTGTACGACGGTCTGAATCCCGTGGCGAGCAGCCGTCTGTTGTCGAGTATGGCGCGTTGCGCTATGCTGTATCCGCGCCGTTCTGTCTCTGTAGGCAGGTCGAAGACGACGTGTGTCCCGGCGCAGTCGGCTGCCGTCTGTGCGAAATCTTTCAGTCTGACGTCACATTCTCTGTTGCTGATGTTGTATGCCGTGGCGTTCTCTCCGTGCAGCATGATGTGTAGCATGGCTGCTACGGCGTCTGTGACGTATGTGTAGCTGTAGAGTTGTGTGCCTTCCGATTTCAGCACGATGTCTTCGCCCCTCACGGCTCGTGTCAGGAACTGCGACGATGCCTTTGTGTCCGTCGGCAGCATCGTGGGTCCGAAGACGCGGCTCAGCCTCGCCGTCTTCACCTCCACGCCATATTGTGCGGCGTACGAGAGGCATAGCGCCTCGGCACAGCGTTTCGATTCGGTGTAGCACGAACGTGCCGTTGACAGGTTCAGTGTGCCCGTATAGTCTTCTGTGAAGACATCCTCGCCCCGTGCGTTGCCATATACCTCCACCGTTGAGGGGTAGAGCACTGTGGCGTGGCATCTCACGGCGAGGTCGAGGGCATGCTTCGCTCCGAGGACGTTGACGGTGGCTGTCTCTACCGGGTGTTGTGAGTAGGCGAGGGGATGGGTGTTGCTTGCCAGGGGTATGATGTAGTCAGCCGTCAGGCTCTCGTCGAACGGCAGGCACGCGTCGTGCTCTGCGAAACGGAAGCGTGGTGAGGCGTAGTGCGAGCCGATGCGCGCCCTGGCACTCGCTGCGCTTCGTCCTGTGGCAATGACGTTGACGTTGCCGAGCTGCATGAGTGCGTCGATGAGATGCACGCCTATCAGTCCTGTGGCGCCGGTGACGAGCACTGTCTTGCCGCTCAGTCTGCCGATGTCAGCCACGTCGGTGGCGCGCTGAACATCGGCTTTGTATGAAGGATGGTCTGTGAACATACGTTTTTTTTGTTTGCTTGTCAACTGTGTTTTTTTTCTAACGACAACTATGACAACAAGATTGCTTTTGTCTCTGTTGCGTCTTAAGGGTGGTTCTATAAATTAGCTTTGTTAGATTTCGAGATTATTTTCGAGGACAAATTGAAAGTTGTAGAATGAGCGTAGCGGGCTACGTGACTGATACA
>SFIS01000088.1 GCA_004555245.1 Bacteroidales bacterium | reverse complement strand
TGCCTACATCATTCCCCTTCTCTGTTACAGGAGAGGTTATCTACAACAAGATGATTAATGATGTATGTATAAGTGACTGGAGTATGCTGCCTGTTGAAGGATATACGAGGTTCAATGGTGCAGACAATCGTCCTGTTTTCCCTGAAACATTCCGTACAAACACCAAGGCGTTCGTACTTGAAAACACAAGCCGCGGATATGCTTGGCAGGCAAGTTTGCAGTTGAATATCCGTCCTATCGAGACTCTCAATATTATGGCTGCTTATACTCATTCGGTGAAGAAGGAAGTGACAAGTATGCCTGGTTCTGCTGCTGAGTCAGCCTTCACATACGTGCCTACATCGGAGGGACCTAATCATATCCGTCTCCACAACGCCATCAATAACACTCCCAACCGTTTTGTACTTCATGCATCGCATAATGACAAGCACGGCAACCACTTGAATATTATCTATGAGACATATCAGGGTGGATACAATTATTCATATATGCTCGCAAATGACATGAATGGCGACGGTTATAGCTATGACGCCCTGTATATACCGACCGACGAGCAGGTGAAGAATGGCGAGTTCCGATTTGTAAGTGATGATGACCAGAAGCGCTTTATGGATTATGTGCATAGCGACAGCTACTTGAGCAAGCATCAGGGCGAATATGCTGAGGCTTACAGTGTATATAACCCTTGGGTTCATCGTGTGGATGTAAGCTACAAGCATGATTTCTCTGTCAATGTAGGTAAGACAAAGCACACATTGCAGCTTAGCTGTGACATAAAGAATATCCTTAATCTGTTCAACTCTAAATGGGGTGTTGCCAAGTATATGAATTCTAAGCTTAACTCGGGACGAATTCTCAAGTATGAGGGCACAGATTCAGAGGGCTATCCTGTTTTCTCTACACCGTCGGCAGTTAATACGTCAACCGATAAATGGGTATATAATCATGCTGTAGGCCAGTGCTGGTATGCATCTGTAGGTATTAAGTACATATTCAATTAATTTTTAGAAGCATAATTATGAATAGAATAAAATATTTGTTTTTGACTGTCCTTGCTGCTCTTGTATTCACAGGATGCTCAAAGGATGATGATGCTCTTGGTTCACTCAGCGAAATGAGTGTATCTCAGACATACGTGTCAATTCCTTCTACAGGTGGTCAGGCGAAAGTGACAATCAACGCCAACCAGCCTTGGAAGATGAAAGACCTGATTGTTAATGAGTCAACAGGCAAAACTCAGTATTTGAGCGGTACAGACAAAAACACGGGAGAACCTGTATATAAGGATTTATGGTGCTCTATCTCAAAACTGTCGGGAGAAGCCGGTGAGAGTGAGATTACTTTTACGGCTCCAGCTTCTGATGGAGGTCATGAGACTGAGATTGTTATCGAGGTTGGCAATACTCGCCAGCATCTTAAGGTGCGTCAGGGCACGTTTGATCCCGAGACTGTAAGTTGTGCTTATTTCAACGAGCAGGGACTTGATGGCAAGAACTATCGTGTTAGTGGTACTGTAACTGCCATAGCCAATACTACATACGGAAATATGTATGTAAATGACGGTACCGGCGAGGTGTATGTTTATGGAACTCTTGACAAGGACGGTGCTGAGAAAAATTTCAGTTCTCTTGGAATAGAGATTGGTGACGTAATTACAATCGAAGGTCCTCGCAGCACTTACGGAACTACAATTGAGATGGTTAATGTAACTGTCGTAAGGATTGTTAAGTCGCTGATAAAGATTGATGGTGAAACTGAGACCAAGGGTATTTCCAAGGATGGTGCCGAGATTTCTGTTAAGGTTGCATATAAGGGTAGTGGAGCTTATTTCTCAATCCCTGAAGAGAGTAAGGGAATGGTGGAATACAAGTCTTCCAAGTTCATTGCCGGTGTACCTACCAAATTGGAGAAGAATCCTGCTGACACATGTGTCTTTACATTTAATGTATTGCCAAATGACGGTGCTGCACGTTCCGGTTCGATAGTCTTTACATCTTCCAATTCAAATAATTCATCTGAGGTTACATATTCTTTTGTTCAGGAGGGCTCTATTGTTCCTGTCACATGTGCCGAGTTTAATGCAAAGCCTGTTGGTGACGCCCAGTATCGCATCTATGGTCTTGTGACCAAGGTTGCAAATACCAAGTATGGTAATATCTACATCCAGGACTTCAGTGGTGAGGTTTATGTATATGGAACTACCAACTACAGTGATTATCCCGTCAAGGAGGGTGACATTGTGAATATCGTAGGTCCTCATGCTGAGTATAAGGGTTCACCCCAGATGTCTAACGCCACAATCGAGGAGCTTTGCGCTTCTGCTGAAGCTATTTCGCTTGCTGATTTCAACGCTGCAGCCGACGACAACAACAAGTTCTATGTCCTCACCGGCAAAATCACAAAAATTGCAAACGCCACATACGGCAACGTATATATCGAGGACGAGACAGGAGCCAATGTTTATCTCTACGGATGCTACGGCGACTGGACCGGCACAAACAAGAAGAATTTCCTCGGCGACAACGGCATCGTTGTCGGTGATGTCATCACTGTCGTGACAATCAAGACATCACACAATGATGCACCTCAGGGCAAGAACGCAGTATGCTTCGCTGTAAAGAAAGCGGAATAATGCGGAACAAAGCATAATGACACCATAAACAATTACGGCGGCATTCCAATTGGGAGTGCCGCCGTTTTGCTTCCTGTCACACGGATGACGTTTTCTTTTTCAAGATATTTCTTTGCTGTTTCAGGAAAAAGCAGTATCTTTGCCGACAAAATCTCTACCGCCTCGACGGATGCGGCGCCGGAGACCCACAACAAGAGCATCACACGGCATAGACAATGAAACAGAAAGTAATCATCTCCACCTCTATAGAGCAGCACATTGCAGACGCAATAAACGATGTGCGCCCCGATCGCCTCTTCATCCTCTGCGACGACGTGACGGCACGCCTCTGCCTTCCGCACATCCAGTCCTTCCCCATCCTCTCCGGCGCACGCCTCGTCACCATCGCCTCGGGCGACGCGAACAAGAATCTCGACGCGCTGGCACAGGTGTGGACCGCACTGCAGGAAGGCGGCGCGACGCGACATTCGATGATGGTGAACCTCGGAGGAGGCATGGTGACAGATCTCGGAGGCTTCGCAGCATCAACATTCAAGCGCGGCATACACTTCATCAACATCCCCACAACGCTGCTCTCACTCGTCGATGCTTCAGTAGGCGGAAAGACGGGCATCAACTTCGGTGGGCTGAAGAACGAAGTCGGCGTGTTCAACACCTCTGACGTCGTAATCCTCGACACACGCTTCCTCGCCACTCTCCCAGACACAGAGATGCGCTCCGGATATGCCGAGATGCTGAAACACGGGCTCATCAACCCGGACACCACGGCGATGTGGCGCGAACTGGTGGACTATGACATCTCTCGCCCCGACCTCGCCGCCCTGCAGCGCATGGTGGCAGAATCGGTTGCAGTGAAAGAGCATGTCGTTGAGATTGACCCTCTCGAACATGGCATCCGCAAGGCGCTGAATCTCGGACACACCGCAGGCCACGCCTTCGAGAGCTTCGCCATGAGCAACGGCAGGCGCGATGACGGAACTCATGCCCCCGGGATAAAGCCCATACCACACGGCTATGCCGTAGCCTACGGCATCATCTGCGAGCTCTACCTCTCCTGCGTGAAGACAGCATTCCCCACTGACATCATGCACACCACCGTCAGATACATCAACGACCACTACGGCAAGATGCCTCTGACCTGCGACGACTACCCCACCCTCTTCAACCTCATGACACACGACAAGAAGAACACGGCGGGCATCATCAACTTCACACTCCTTTCCTCCATAGGCGGAATAGAAATCAACCGGACTGCAACACGCGAAGAGATATACGAGGCACTCGACTTCTACCGCGAGAACTGACACTCCTCCCCCACACGATGAAACAAGTAAGAGCAAAGAAACAGTTAGGACAGCACTTCCTGACAGACCTCTCAATCGCCCGCCGCATCGCCGACACCGTCGATGCCATGCCTGACATCCCCGTACTCGAGATAGGTCCGGGCATGGGCGTAATGACACAGTATCTCAAGCAGAAGCCGCGACCGTTCAAGGTGGTGGAGATTGACAAAGAGAGCGTGGCGTATCTCAACGAACGGTGGCCGGACTTCCAGCAGCAGATCATCGCGGGCGACTTCCTGCGCATGGACCTCAACGAGGTCTTCGGAGGAAAGGAGTTCGTTCTCACCGGAAACTATCCGTACGACATATCGTCGCAGATCTTCTTCAAGATGCTCGACAACAAAGACCTCATACCCTGCTGCACAGGCATGATACAGCGCGAGGTGGCGTTGCGCATCGCATCACAACCGGGCAACAAGGCTTACGGCATCCTCTCGGTGCTGATACAGGCATGGTACGACACGGAGTATCTCTTCACCGTTGACGAGACAGTCTTCAACCCGCCGCCGAAGGTGAAATCCGCAGTCATACGCATGACGCGCAACGGCGTCACTGACCTCGGCTGCGACGAGCTGCTCTTCCGCCGCGTCGTGAAGACAGTCTTCAACCAGCGCCGCAAGATGCTGCGCGTGTCGCTGAAACAGCTATTCGGCTCATCAGCCATGCCCGCTCCCGATTTCTTCTCCCACCCGATGATGACCATGCGCCCCGAACAGCTCACCGTAGAGCAATTTGTCGAACTCACGAACATGGTGGAAGCCCAACTCCCGACATGCTGAAGATACGCGACGACATATCCTCACTGCCTGCGTCAGAGATGGCGGACATCATACGCCGCCTGCCGGCATGGCGCCGCGATGTAGTGATGCGCTACCGCTTCGAGCGCAGCCGCCGCGAATCCGCCCTCGCCTTCGCACTGCTGCAGGAGATGCTGCTGACACACTACGGCATCGCTGACGACATAGAGTTCGCAATAGGGCCGCACGGGAAACCTGCCCTGCCCAACCATCCCGACATACACTTTAACCTCAGCCACTGCCCGAAAGCCGTAGCCTGCGCAGTCAGCGACAGCCCGGTAGGCGTGGACATAGAGAGCCTCGGCAGATACAAAGACACACTGGCGCGCCACACACTCTCGCCCGACGAGATGCAGAGCCTCACCGCCAGCGTCTATCCCGACCGTCCACACCTCACCCCCGCCGCCGTCACAGACCTCACCTTCACCATCCTCTGGACAAAGAAAGAGGCTCTGCTGAAACTCATCGGCACGGGCATCACGGACAACCTGCCCGACATACTACCCGCATATCGCCAGAAGGTTGCCTTCGACACATACGTCAACCTCTCACGGGGTTACGTCTGCACCACATGCCGCCATGCACAGCCGGCAGACTGCCGCGAGACACTGGAATTTGTCAATTCTCATAGCTGACAAGTCAGATGTGTACGGAAAACTCTATACTGTCAACCCAAAGCTCATCACTCTAATACTATAAACTTGTCAACTTGTTTGTTGACCAACACTCACAACCATGCTTACCATCATCGGACCCACAGCCTGCGGCAAGACGACACTCGCCGCACATGTAGCAGCCACTCTCACACGACGAGGCACCGCCGCCGAAATCATCTCCGGCGATTCTCGCCAAGTGTATCGCGGCATGGATATCGGCACGGGCAAAGACCTATGCGACTATAGCGTCAACCACGACGGCATCACTACAGACATCCCCTACCATCTCATAGACATCTGCGCCCCCGGCGAGAAATACAACATCTTCCGTTTTCAGGAAGACTTCCTCAAAGCATACACCGACATCACCAGCCGCCATGCCTACCCCATCCTGTGCGGCGGCTCCGGACTGTATGTCGAATCCGTCGTGCGCAACTACAGACTCTCCCCCGTCCCGAAAGACGAGGCTCTGCGCGAAGAGCTGTCGCACAAGACGATGGAGGAGCTGACAGCCATCCTCATGCGCCTGAAAGAGCAGAACAACTCTGACATGCACAACAAGACAGACGTCGATTCGCCCCAGCGCGCCATACGCGCTATAGAGATCGAGCAGTACAACGCACTGCATCCTGTCGCCGACCGCCCCTTCCCCGACATCCCCACACTCGTCGTCGGTGTGGATATCCCACGCGACGTGCGCCGCGCCCGCATATCGGCACGCCTCAAGCAACGCATCGACGAGGGGATGACAGACGAGATACGACGCCTACTTGACGATGGCGTCAGGGCAGAAGACCTCATTTACTACGGCCTCGAATATAAATATGTCACCGAATATGTCATAGGAAAACGCACCTACGACGATATGCTCACACAGTTAGAGATACACATCCATCAGTTCGCCAAGCGTCAGATGACATGGTTCAGAGGCATGGAACGGCGGGGCGTCAACATTCACTGGATAGACGGGACACAGCCTCTCGACCGCCGCACAGAAGATGTCATACGGCTGCTCGACAAGTGCTGACCTTGACGCGCAAGAAAGCAAGATGCAAACAATTGCACAGAAAAACATGCACTTTTATATCAAAAACGTTTCATAATCCATAAAAAACACTACTAAACCGAAAAAAACACGAGGCTTTCTTTCCACGTCTAACTAATTTTTACTAACTTTGCCGTACAATACCTATATACTATACACTGAAACCAACAAATATACCAACCTTAAACATTCACTTATGAGTTATCTGAAGTTTGAAAGGGCCACCATGACCAACCTTCAGGCTGTGATGCAGAAAGAGCTGCTCCGTACCAACCGTTCGGGCGCCTACAGCTGCTCGACACTTGTCGATTGCAACACACGCAAATATCACGGTCTGCTCGTCACGCCCGTGCCCGAGCTCGACGATGACAACCACGTCCTGCTCTCTTCGCTTGACTGCAGCGTAGTGCAACACGGGGTGGAGTTCAATCTCGGGCTGCACAAATATCAGGGCAACGCCTATTCGCCCAACGGACACAAATATATCCGCAGCTTCAACTGCGACATCGTGCCCACAACCATCTACCGCGTAGGAGGCGTCGTACTGCGCAAAGAACTCATCTTCCAGCACCATGAGGACCGTATCCTCCTGCGCTACACCCTCGAGGAGGGTACCTCGCAGACGATGCTGCGCTTCCGTCCCTTCCTCGCCTTCCGCAACGTCAACGACCTCGCTCACGAGAACGGCGTCGCATCGCGCGACTACCGCGAGGTGGAGAACGGCATATCCACATGTATGTATAAAGGCTATCCGAGGTTATACATGCAGTTCTCAAAGAAAAACACATTCCATTTCACACCAGACTGGTATCGCGGCATCGAATACCCGAAAGAACAGGAACGCGGCTACGCATATAAGGAAGACCTCTACGTCCCCGGATATTTCGAGATGGAGATAAAGAAAGGCGAGAGCATCGTCTTCGCCGGTTCTACGACAAAGTCTAAGACGGCATCGTTGAAGAAACTCTTCGAAGCCGAGACGGCAAGCCGCCCGCCGCGCGACAATTTCTACCATACGCTTATTTCCTCCGCACACCAGTTCTTCATCAACAAGCCCGACGCAGACTATATCCTCGCCGGCTACCCGTGGTTCAAGTGCCGCGCCCGCGACACGTTCATCTCGCTCCCCGGACTGACGCTCGCCATCGAAGACACCGACCGCTTCGAGCTATTCATGAAGACAGCGGGCCAGGCCCTCGACGATTTCCTCATCGGAAAGCCCCTGCAGTATGACATCGCAGAGATAGAGCAGCCCGACGTGCCCCTATGGGCAGCATGGGCTATACAGCAGTACGCACGCAAGGTGGGGCGCGAGCAGTGCCACCGCCTCTACGGCAAACTGCTCGACAACATCATACAGACCATACTCGCAGGACGCCACCCCAACATCACCGTGGCAGACAACCGCCTGCTCGCCATCGACGGGCACGAACGCTCGATGACATGGATGAACTCCAGCGTCTATGGCAAACCCGTCATCCCGCGCTCCGGCTTCGTGGTTGAAATCAACGCCCTGTGGTACAACACGCTACGCTTCGCCGCCAACATGGCAGAGAAAATCGACGACCGCGACACCATGCAGCGCATGGAAGACGAGGCGCAGCGCGTTGCCGAGGCGTTCCGCAACGTCTTCGTCAACGAGAGCGGCTACCTCTGGGACTATGTAGATAACGGAATGCCCAACGTCGAGGTGCGCCCCAACATGATTTTCGCCGTCGCACTCGAATATTCCCCTCTCCTGCCCGCCCAGCAGAAGTCTGTCCTCGACTTCTGCACACGCGAGCTGCTCACGCCGAAAGGGCTCCGTTCCCTCTCGCCCAAGAGCGGCGCCTACAACCCGCTTTATGTCGGCACGCAGAACCAGCGCGACTGGGCATACCATCAGGGCACGGCATGGCCGTGGCTCGGATGCTTCTATCTCGAAGGCGTGCTGAAACTCTTCAAACGCTCGCGCCTCTCGTTCGTACACAGGCAGATGGTAGGCTTCGAAGACGAGATGTACTACCACGCCATCGGCACCATGCCCGAACTGTTTGACGGCAACCCGCCATTCTCCGGACGGGGAGGCTCGGCATTCGCAATGAACGTTGCGGCTTTGCTGCGCATGTCGAAACTGCTCGAAACATATACCTGCTAATCAATATCCACCCACATAAAACCCAAGGAGGAATACAACAATGAAAGTATTGATGTTCGGATGGGAATTCCCCCCTAAAATATACGGCGGCCTCGCTGTCGCATCCTACGGCATCACGAAAGGCCTCTCCCTGCAAGGCGACATCGAGACCACCTTCTGTATGCCAAAGCCCTGCGGCGACGAAGAGAAGTTCCTCAACATCGTCAACATGTCGCAAGTGCCCATCGCATGGCGCGACGTGAGATATGACGACATACGCCACCGCTTCGTCGGACACAAACTACATGCAGGGGCTCGACGACCTCGGCTGTATGGGCTTCGCAGGAGGCTACCCCTCAAACCTGCACGACGAGATCAACAACTTCTCCATCATCGCCGGTGTCCTCGCCCGCTCCGAGCAGTTCGACCTCATACACGCACACGACTGGCTCACCTTCCCTGCAGGAGTACACGCCAAGATGGTCAGCGGCAAACCTCTATGCATACACGTTCACGCCACCGACTTCGACCGCTCGCGTGGCAAAGTCAACCCCACCGTCTATTCTATCGAGAAGAACGGCATGGACCACGCTGACTGCATCATGTGCGTCTCTGAACTTACGCGCCAGACCGTCATCAACCAGTATCACCAGGACCCGCGCAAATGCGTCGCCATGCACAATGCCGTCTATCCTCTCTCAGAAGAATACCGCAACATCGAGCCGCACAAAATCCCGGGAGAGAAAGTAGTCACATACCTCGGACGCATCACCATGCAGAAGGGACCCGAATACTTCATCGAGGCGGCACGCCTTGTCCTGCAGCGCACAAAGAACATACGCTTCTGCTTCGCCGGCTCCGGAGATATGATGAACGCCATGATTGAGCTCGCCGCAGCCTACGGCATCGCCGACCGCTGCCACTTCCCCGGCTTCCAGCGCGGACGTCAGGTATATGAATGCTACAAAAACTCCGATGTCTTCGTCATGCCGTCTGTCAGCGAACCCTTCGGCATCGCACCGCTCGAAGCCATGCAGTGCGGATGCCCCAGCATCATATCCAAGCAGTCGGGATGCGGAGAGATTCTCACCAATGTGCTCAAAGTCGATTACTGGGACATACACGCTATGGCTGACGCCATCTACTCGCTATGCACCAACGACGGCTTCCACGACTACATTGCAGAAGAAGGCATCAGGGAAGTCGATCAGATCACATGGGAGAAAGTCGGACTGCGCATCAGACAATGCTACGACCAACTCATCCGCAAAGGACAATTCGACAACGACGAATACCTGCAGAACTATATACGCTGACACCCGTACAGCATCCTGGACGGATGCCGGCAAAGGGCAGAAGGCGTTTCACGTCAACATCATCATCAACAACAACCCCATACATCATGAAAACAATATGCCTATATTTTGAGATACACCAGATTACACATCTCAAACGCTACCGCTTCTTCGACATCGGCACAGACCACTACTACTACGATGACTACGAGAATCAGCGCAGCATCAGCTACATAGCCGAAAACTCCTACCTCCCCGCTCTCGACACGCTCCGCGAAATGATGGACACCTATCCCGGCTTCAAAGTCGCCTTCTCCATCTCCGGCGTCGGCATGGAGCAGCTCGAGTTGCATGCGCCGGCAGTCCTCGAGAAGCTGCAGGCCCTCAACGAGACAGGACGCGTCGAGTTCCTCACCGAGCCATACTCACACGGCCTCGCAGGTCTCGTCAACGAAGACAGCTTCAAACGCGACATCGAGAAGATGTCCGACAAGATACAGGAGGTATTCGGCAAACGCCCGCAGGTGGCACGAAACTCCTCGCTCATCTACACCGACGACATAGGAGCCACCGTGGCATCGCTCGGCTACAAGGGCATGCTCACCGAAGGGGCGAGACACGTCCTCGGATGGAAGTCGCCACACTATGTCTATAACTGCGCCCTCGCTCCCTCGCTCAAACTCCTCCTACGCGACGTCAGCCTCTCTGACGACATCTCGCTCCGCTTCAACAACACAGCGTGGTCCGGCTATCCACTCATGGCAGACAAGTTCATCAACGACATCGCCTCATGCCCCGAGCAGGAACAGGTCGTCAACATCTTCATGGAGCTCTCTGCCCTCGGCATAGCACAACCTCTCTCGTCACATATCCTTGACTTCATCAAGGCACTGCCACACTTCGCACAGGAGCGCGGACTGCAATGGGCCACACCGTCAGAAATCTTCGACAACATGCCGTCTGTCGGCACACTCGACGTGCCCGACACACTCTCGTGGGTTGACGAAGAGCGCGACTGCTCCGTATGGCTCGGAAACCAGATGCAGAAAGAGGCGTTCAACAAGCTCTACAGCGTCGCAGACCGCCTGCTCATCGCTAAGGACCCGCGTCTGCTGCAAGACTGGGACTATCTCCAGGCAAGCAACAACTTCCGCTTCATGACGACAAAGCCGTCAAACGCAAACATCGACCGCGGCATCTACGACGGACCATTTGACGCCTTCACAAACTACATGAACATCCTCGGCGACTTCATCAGCCGCGTACGCGCCCTCTACGGAGGCATCGAGAACGAAGAGCTCGAGAATATGCTCACCACCATCACTAACCAGAACGCCGAGATAGAGAAACAGCAGAAAGAGATTGAACGCCTGCAGGCGAAACTCGCAAAACTCCTGCCCGATGCTGAAGACGCAACGGAAAAGAAACCGGCGAAGGCTACACAGGCAAGGAAAACGACTGCTACTAAGAAACCGGCCGCAACAAAGAAACCGGCCGCAACAAAGAAAACAACAGCCAAGAAACCGGAACAGGCGGGGACAGAGACAGCCGGATAAATGCACACGCGCAGCCGCGACACCATCGCGACACGACATCATCCCCCACACACATCATGCATCATAGAGGCGCACCGGCCTCCATGATGCATTTTTTGTATGCCGCCGCCGTCCACCCCGTGCCATCTGTCTGCAAGAAAGCACGATGCCCCAGATGCCGGCAGGCATCACCGTCCTATGCAAACCGGCATAAAAAAAAATATTGTTGTCCGCTAAAACTTCGTCCCTCGCGTGCACGTGTATGCATGCAAATGCAAGCCTCGAAAAATAAAAAATTGGGCTGGCTCCTGTTTGAGGAGTCAGCCCTTTTTGGTAACTTTGCAGCGACTAAACAAACATCATTACCAAAA
>SFIS01000022.1 GCA_004555245.1 Bacteroidales bacterium | reverse complement strand
CAATTTCCTTCGCTGTCTTTAGTAAGGACACCGCTACGAGCTTCTGCGTCTGAAACTCCGAACTGGCCTCCGGTGAAGTCGTAAGCGATAGATTGTGGCGCAGTGTGCATGATGTAAGTCTTGCCCAACGGACCTCTCTCCAGCAGAGATGCGGGGAGGTTTTCTGTATGTCCGGGATTCTGATTTGTGTAGCCAAAACTTTCCATCATCTCTGTATATACTGACGGAGCTGTACGCACGCCGCGAACTGCAATCAGATAGTTCTGGCATGTCTCTATGGAAACACCATCCCCACTGTTGCTCAGCTGCATGGCAAGCATAATGCCTCCCTTGGTGCTGCGGGTCATGAAATAGCCTTTGTCTGCATCAACCACGCTGCCATTGTAGCGTCCGCCAGCTGTCATCCTGATAGAGGTGCTGTCTATGCATCCCTCGCCGTAGCCCTTGAAATATGCGCCGGCAGTTGTGTAGTCACCACCGTTGAGCTTGTTGATGACATAGTCAATCTCGCCCAGAGACGGCAATTTCCAACCTTCAGGAAGAGCCTTGATGGCTGCAGCCTTGCTGTAGTAGGCTTTACCGTCTGCTTTAGCCATAATAGCCATATCGGGATTGCCCATTGCTTCTGAACTCATGCTGCCCGCATCGTTGATATTCAGGGAGTTTACGCTACGCAGATCCTCTGCCATCCACAGCATATCGCCTGCACGGACGATGGCATAGTTGTGGCCATCTGCATCCTGGCACTTGAAGAAGTCGAAGTAGATAGGGTGGGAGCCGCGGGGCGAGTTGGTGATGATGGTGGTCATGTCACCTGAAAAACCTGTGAAACGGAGCAAATCGCCCTTTTCATATTGCAATTCCACCCCCTCCATTTGCTCATTGTCAGAATCAAGAAGTGACGGTGATGTGCTGCAGAGGGTTTCCTGTTCAGACTGTTCGTCTGCCGCTTCATGCGAGGTGGTGAAAGCAGGAGCGGATAGAGAAGAACTGCCGTTGCAGAGCCATTTCATGCTCTTGTTGAGACCGGGTGCCGTGGCACGTACGACATACACTCCCTTGCGCAGCGGAGGAAGAGGCATGGAGACCTCGCATGACGAGGCAGCGAGACGTGTCTGCATAGCGAGAGTGCCGTTAAGGGTATAAACGTTCACTTGAACGTCGGTAGGGTATAGCAGGCTCATCAACAGTTTCCCGTTCTCGATGGTCACCTTGCCACCATTGTCCCCCAGCATTTCTTCAATGCCAGTAGAACTGGACGTGAGCAACAGGGTTTCTTTACCCGACAACTCGACGCTGCAGCCTTTGCTCAGGTTCTCGACCAGAACCCTGTCCACCGTCTTGCTCTCACCACGTCCGCCAAATGTAATCTTATATACACCAGGGGACGATGATTGGGCACAAGCAGGAATTGGGACAAATGCCATTCCTGCCAACGCAGCCACGCATAGCGACTTGCATAAGTTTGTAAACATTTTCTTCATAATCAAGTTTAAAAAAGTTTTTTATAAGATGAGTGTAATAATCTGTTCATGCTATAGAATTCTGTGCAAAATTACACTATATTATCTTGATTATGAAAGCTTTATTCTTGTTGTTAGTTACATTCTGCACTTTCTGTTACCAAAAACTCTGTTGGCGCGACACCTTTTATGCGCTTGAAAACCCTGTAGAACGTGATGCGGTTGCAGAATCCGCATTCCTCTGCAAGGGCGTCAATCGTATGGTCGTGGAGCCAGCCGTCGGCGAGAAGACGCACCGCCTCTGCTATTCTCATCTCGTTGACATAGCTCTTGAAATTGGAGGCGTGGCAGCGCGAGATGACTTCTGACACCATGCGGTGGTTCTTCGACAGCCTGGCGGCGACGACGGCGACTGTCAGGCCGGGGTTTTTGTAAAGAAGCTCTCTCTGCATCAGCTCGTCGATGTCGCGCATGAGCTGCTCGTCTTCCGGCGCGGGCGGTGCCGCACCTTTTGTCTCTCCGGCGTTGTCTGACAGGACAGACGTGTCCGCTTCTTGAGCGGGCTGTCCGTTCTGGCATTCAGAAGCCGCGTCTTCGATGGCTTCCTTATATAGAGAAAAAGTAAAAGCGTAGTTTATGAACCGGATGCCGAACGTTGTGTAATAGATAGCGACAACCGACATGAAGACCAAGCATGTGAGCGCCGACGGCTTGAAGGAATACAGCAAAGCGAGCACGCCGACAGCGAGCGAGCAATAGAACGAACGGCTCACCCACTGCAGGCGTTTGGTCTCGTCGTCAGAAAAATAGTTGTCCATGCACCGGACATAGGCGGCGTAGCGGCGGCGGAACAGACGGACATATCTGACGAGCAGCACGATATAGCCCGCCACCATGGCGCAGAGCACGCCGTCTGCCCACCGGGAGCCAAGCCCCGCGACATGAAAAGCGGAGACCACGAGCGCAAGCAGCACCAGACCTTCTGCCGCGATGCGCCGTACGGTGAGATACGAGATATCTACGAGGGTGACAAGGGTGGAGGTGAACATGAACGCCTGGGAGACGGAGATGGCTATGATGATGAGACGTGCCAAGACCCCGGACGAGCTGCTGCCCTTCAATGTTATTTGCTCGAGGATTATCGCCAAGCCATACATGACAAACGTTATGCCCATCAAGAATCTCGACCGCTTGTAGCACTCAAGCGACTGGCATTGAGGGATGGCGATGAAGAAAAAGCACAAGCCTAATGCTATGGTCATTCCAGGAACCAGATATACATATGCAAATGTATTGGCAAAATCTATGAACTGTTCAATCATCTCAGGAATCTTTTAAGGTGGGTTCTATAAATGCCCACCGCATAATTTATTAACATCTAAGGGTTGACGTTTTGCCATCTTTTGGATTCTTTTTGGTTCAAATTGCAAGTCGTATCGGTCACGTAGCCCGCTACGCTCCCTCTCCAACTTTCAATTTGTCCTCAAAAACAATCTCAAAATCTGACAAAGCGCATTTATAGAACCCACCTTATAAGGTTGTCTCTTTATGCCAATAATCTCAGTGTTCGTGTGCAGATGTACTTTGCATAAAGAAAACGCCAGTGTGGAAGCCGTGCTGCCGCTTGTGCGCAAAGTATATCTGCGAAACAAAAAGTCAGGGACAGACCTCATTGCTTCGGTCTGTCGCCTGACGGGAATGCTGAAAGCCCAAGACGGACTTTGCCCGCCTCTTTATTCTTTGATGAGTTCTACGACCTTGTCAACGGCAGCCTTTATGCCGTCAACGTTCTTTCCGCCCGCCTGAGCGAAATGTGGCTGTCCGCCACCGCCGCCCTGGATTAGGGGCGGCCCTGACTTGTCGCTCCCACAACGCAGATGAGCTTTTCCGGAATGGCCTCGCGAATCTTGAAGACAAGGTCTTTTGCCGGTGCGGCATCGAGCATGACAACGGCTTTGACGATGGTGATGTCGCCTTTCTTCACCGCTTTGGCGATGAGGTCTTTCTTCAGACGTTCAACCTGCTGCTGCTGGAATGCCTCTACCTGCCTCTTGAGGTCGGCATTCTCGTTGAGGAACTTCTCGATGGTGGCGTGCAGGTCCTTGGCGTTGTTGAAGAGAGAGCGTAGGGCACGCATGCTGTCTTCGAGTTCGTAGGTGCGCTCTTCCCAGTTTCTGCCCGTCGCAGCCTCGATGCGGCGTATGCCTGCCGCCACGCTTGCCTCGGAGAGAATCTTGAACATGCCGATGCGGCCGGTAGAGCTGGCGTGTATGCCGCCGCAGAACTCAACGGAGGGACCGAACTTGATGACACGCACGCGATCGCCGTATTTCTCGCCGAAGAGCGCTACGGCACCGAGTTCTTTTGCATCGGCTATTGGCATGTCGCGGTGTTCGTCGATGTGTATGTCCTGACGTATCATGCTGTTGACGAGGCGCTCTACTTCGCGCAGCTGTTCGTCGCTGACTTTCTCGAAATGCGAGAAGTCGAAGCGCAGCGTGTCGGGCGAGACGTAGGAGCCTTTCTGCTCTACATGGTCGCCAAGCACCTGCTTCAGCGCGTAGTCGAGCAGGTGGGTGGCGGTGTGGTTGGCTGCACTCGCCTCGCGGCTGTCGGTATTGACACATGCCATGAACTCTGCCTCCATGTCTGCGGGCAGTGTGGTGACGATGTGTATGCTCTGTCCGTTCTCGCGCTTCGTGTCGAGGATATTGACTGTCTCGTTGCCGTTGACGAGCACGCCGGTGTCGCCCACCTGTCCGCCCATCTCACCGTAGAACGGTGTGTTGTCGAGTACAAGCTCGTAGTAGGTCTTCTTCTTCTGGCGCACCATGCGGTAGCGTATGATGCGGCATGTGTGTTCGCTGTAGTCGTAGCCTACGAACCGCTGCTCCTGATTGATGTCTGCCTGCCCTACGGCAACCCAGTCGCCGTTCTCTACCTGTGCGGCGTTGCGGGCGCGGGCTTTCTGTGCTTCCATCTGGACATTGAAAGCGGCTTCATCGACAGTGATGCCTGCCTCGCGACAGATGAGCTGGGTGAGGTCGAGGGGGAAGCCGAAGGTGTCGAAGAGACGGAAGGCGCTGGCGCCGTCGAGGACTGTCTTGCCGTCTGACTTCAGCTCTTCAATAGCCTCGGAGAGCATGGTGATGCCTTTGTCGAGAGTGCGGAGGAAGGAATCTTCTTCTTCTTTCATCACTTTGCCTATGAGCTGGCGCTGGGCGGGAAGCTCGGGATATGAGGGTCCCATCTCGGTGATGAGGACGGGAAGAAGCTTGTAGATGAACGCCTCTTTCTGGTTGAGGAAGGTGTAGGCGTAGCGGACTGCGCGGCGGAGGATGCGGCGGATGACGTAGCCTGCTTTCGCATTGGACGGCAGCTGGCCGTCGGCGATGGAGAAGGCTACGGCACGGAGATGGTCGGCGATGACGCGCATGGCGACGTCAGTCTCTTCTTTCTCGCCGTAGGGCAGGCCTGACAGACGGGATATCTCTTTGATGACGGGCTGGAAGATGTCGGTGTCGTAGTTGGAGTGTTTGCCCTGGATGGCACGCACGAGACGCTCGAAGCCCATGCCGGTGTCGATGACGTTCATGGAGAGGGGCTCGAGGGTGGTGTCTGCCTTGCGGTTGTACTGCATGAAGACGATGTTCCAGATCTCTATAACCTGCGGGTTGTCCTTGTTGACAAGCTCGCGCCCGGGGACGAGGGCTTTCTCTTCGGGAGTGCGGCTGTCGAGGTGTATCTCCGAACAGGGTCCGCAGGGACCGGTGTCGCCCATCTCCCAGAAGTTGTCGTGTTTGTTGCCGTTGATGATATGGTCGGCAGGGACGTGCTTCAGCCAGTAGCTCTCCGCCTCGTCGTCGCGTGAGAGACCTTCGCCGGCATCGCCCTCGAAGACTGTGACGTAGAGGTCGGCGGGGTTGAGCTTCAGCACATCGACAAGATACTCCCATGCCATGTCGATGGCTCCCTCCTTGAAATAGTCGCCGAAAGACCAGTTGCCCAGCATCTCGAACATCGTGTGATGGTAGGTGTCGTGACCGACTTCTTCAAGGTCGTTGTGCTTGCCAGACACGCGGAGACATTTCTGCGAATCGGCACGACGGCGCGGTTCGGGGTCGCGGGTGCCGAGGATGATGTCTTTCCATTGGTTCATGCCCGCATTGGTGAACATCAGTGTGGGGTCGTCTTTTACCACCATTGGCGCACTGGGCACAATGGCATGGCCTTTCGACTCGAAATATTTCTTGAACGAGTCGCGTATTTCATTTGCTGTCATCATATAGTGTATGTTTGTTGTTTTGTTTCGTCTTGCTAATGCTATTGTTGTCGTTGTCTTTGTCTTTTGTATGTCCCGGGCTTTGTCCCGGCTTCCGTTGCCTTGCCGGATTCGTCACCGCACACGGCATGACATGGCAGCCGCCGTATGGCTGTAGGGGTACGGCGGGCGGCGGCGCGGCGGGCTTTGGCAGCCAGGAATATTGCCGGATGTCCCGGACGGCATTATGACAGCCGCTCCAGTTGTTTCTTCATGTCCTTGAGCTGATCGCGGATGGAGAGAAGCGTACTGAGAACGTCAGAGCTGCGGTCGATTCTGGTGGGGTTCTTGCTGATAATCTTACGGGCGGCGGCAATCTTGAACCCTCTGACTTTTACGAGGTTGTAGATGTTGCGCACTTGCCGGATGTCGGCATCGCTGTACTGGCGCACCTTGCTGGATGTCGTCTTGGGACGAAGCGTCGGGAACTCTGTCTCCCAATAGCGCAGAAGGCTCTCGGAGACGTTGAACATCTGCGAGACTTCCTTGATGGAATAGTAGAGCTTCAGGTTCTTGTTGGTGTTGAGTGCCATATATTGTCGGTTTGGTGATTTGTGTATGGATGGACGTGTGAAGTACGGCGTGCCTGCGGGGCTCAGGCTATCTCAGTTTGTCGCGCTCGTATGCCGGGCGGACATGGGTGAAGAAGAATATCACCCCGAGGAGATTGACGGCGGCTCCCATGGCAAAGGCGCTGCTGTAGCCGTAGAGCTCGGCAAGGATGCCGCCGAAGAAGACACCGAGACCTACGCCCGCATCCCAGCCGGTGTAGAGCGTGGAGTTGGCTGTGCCGCGGCGGCTGTTGGGCGCAAGGTTGATGAACATCGTCTGTACGGCGGGGAACATGTGTCCGTTGCCCAAGCCGATGACCAACGCCGACGTGTAGTATGCCCAGAGGTCGGGGACGGCGGCGAAGAGTATGTATCCGAATACGGACACGGAAACGCCCATTGCTGCGTTGTGGGACACCCTGCCCGCCTTGAGAGCCTTGCCGCCCTGCAGGCGCGAGAGCATCAGGCCTATTGAGAGAATCATGAAATACAAGCCTGTGCCGCCTGTGATGCCGATACGCTCCTTGCCGTAGATGGCGAGATATGTGGAGAGGACACCGTAGCTGAGCCCGAAGCAGCAGATGATGACTGCCTGCCGCCATCCGGCGAGGAGGAAGAAACGGTCGAACGAGACTGGCTCGCGTTTCACCGGTTGCCGAGTGCGGAGGCGGATGCCCGAGGCAACGGCATAGCCGGCTCCGGCCGCTGCCATGGAGAGCAGGAAGAGGATGTCGAAATTGCCCGTCAACTCATAGACCATAATGCCTGCCGAGGGGCTCAGGGCTGTGGCGAGATTGTTTGAAAGACCGTAGTAGCCTATACCCTCGGCGCGACGCGATGGATGCAGGGCGTCGATAGCCACTGTGCTGTTTGCTATCACGGTGGCGCCGAAGGGCGCTCCGTGCAGCGTGCGGATGACGGTAAAGACTATCAGCGAGCCGCCTATGAGATACAGGCCGCAGAACAGGAACGCCATGCCGTAGAAGAGAAGCAGGATGCGGCGACGGTCGAAACAATCGACGAGATAGCCGCTGAAGGGGCGTATGAGCATGATGCTGACGGTGTAGCCCGAGAGCACAAAGCCTATCGTGTGCTTGCCTGCACCGTATGTGTCGCTGAGATAGATAGGGAGGATGGGCACGATGAGCATGAAGGCGAAATATAGCAGGAAGTTTGCTGCCCATGCCCGTGTGTAACCGCCGTTCCAAAGTGGCGGAAGAGATTCGGGAGCCGTCATGGCACGCAAGTTATGGAAGCCATGCGGTGTCGCCTCCAAACACTACCGCCGGGGTTATCCCGCGTGCTTCGCGCTGGGTAAGCTGCCGTGCCCACGACACCCTGCCTTCTGTCGAGGCTCCGTCGCCGGTGTTATTGTATTCGAAATATCGTGCCGTCTGCTCGTTCATGGCGTTGCCCCAGTTGTGCCAGCCTTTGGAAAGGATATGCTTCCCGAGGTCGCAGTTCATGAAGAGAGTGTAGGCGTATGGACGCCACGGACGTCCGAGATAGCATTTCGTAATGGGCTGTGACTTGTTGCTCTCAAGCGCACTCTCGCCTTCGAGACATCTGATGCGGCATCTGTTGAAGATATATCCGTAAGGTACGTCACGCGGGGTAGAGGCGGCGGTGACGTACGAGTCGCTCTTGTTGACGATGTCGCAATTCTCGAACCATACCGTTGACGGACCGAAGATGAAATCTGTCGTGCCCTCGATGTAGCAGTCGCGGAAATACTGCCGCGCGCCGCCGCGGCCGGTGTATATCGTGTCCTGGTGTCCGAGGAAGCGGCAATTGACGAAGGCGCAGCGGTCGCCCTCGACATGAAGGGCTACGGCCTGCCCGAGACGGGCTGAATTGTTGCGGACGGTGATGTTGCTGAACGTGATGTCAGAGCCTGTCACCTTTACTGTATAGGTGCGGAAGGTGCCCATCGGCTTGCCTGTGGAGAGGAGCGGGACATTGGCGTGATCATCGAAAGTGATGTTTGTGAGCCATGTGGGAATCTCGAGCTTCTCTTTGTAGATGCCGTTCTTCACGAAGATGACCTTGTGATACTCCATGAAGGCGCGGCATACCTCTACGGCATCAGCGATGTTGCGGAACTCGCATGTGCCGTCGCGCGATACGAAAAGTGTGTCGGGATTGTCATATTTGTTTGCTGCTGACACTGCTCCCGCCGCCGTGACGGAGAGGAAGAGCAGAAGAAGGGTTCGTTTCATGATGTGTGACATTTGTGTGTGTATATGGGGTTGTGTGATGTTTGTCGTGCATGTGGCCTGACAGATGGCCTGGGGTTAGAGGCAGAGCGGATTGCTGACAGCGGGCGGGGAGGATGGCTCGTGGCGGCAGGGACACCGGTGGCTGGAATGGCAGGCTGCTGCATTTCTTGTTGCGAAGACGCTGGCGTGGAGGCAGGCAGTGGGTGTGGAAAACCTCATTCGCGCGCCGCTTCCTGAAGGTCGGGAATCTCGCGCAGCATCTGTATGATGTGTTCTACCTCGTCTTTGTCATGTACTCTGAACGAGAAGTGTGCGTCGAAGATGCCGTCCATGCAGTCGATGTTCACTTTCATGATGTTGAGCTGCAACTCTGAGGAGAAGACGTGTGTCACGTCGTTGAGCAGCCCGATGCGGTCGATGCCTCTGACATGTATGCTTGCAATGAAGAGCATCGTCTTGTGCATGTCCCATCTGACATCGATGATGCGGTTGCCGTAACTTGACTTCAGCTTCACCGCCACCTTGCAGTCGCGCTGATGGATGTGTATGTGTCCTTTCTCGTTGATGTATCCGAGTACGTCATCGCCCGGAATGACACTGCAGCAGTTGTCAAAGACGAAATACGAGATGTTGTCTTCTTTGACAAAGACCGGCGCTTTCTTGTTGAATGTGTTGAGGGTCTTGTATTTCCCCTCGTTGTCTATTATAGTTCCGGCGAGGGCAGAGGGGTCGGCGGGAGGAGATGTTTCAGGTTGCTTTGGCTTTTTCGATTTCCGACCTTCGCCGCTGATGAACGATGGCACGAATTTGCGCCACGACACTTTCTCTGTCTGTGAGGACTTCTTTCCTGTGAGTTCGTTGATTACGGCGTCATTCAGTCTCACGTTGTTGCGCCCTACCTCAAGGAAGAGCTTCTCGTGTTTCGTGATGTCCTTCATGGCACACAGCTTGTCGAGGAATGATGTCGTCATGTCGAGACCGTGCTTTCCGAACCATTCTCTTAGAATCTGTTCGCCCTGGCGTCTTGTCTCTTTCTCCTCCTTGTTGAGTTGTGCCTGTATCTTTCCCCTCGCTTTTGCCGTGGAGACGAAGTTCAGCCATTCGGGCGAGATGTGCTGTGCCTTTGATGTAAGGATTTCCACCTGGTCGCCAGACTGCAGCTTGTGGCTTAGCGGCACGAGTTTGTGGTTCACTTTCGCCCCTATGCAGTGGCTGCCGAGAAAAGTGTGTATGTTGTATGCGAAATCCAGTGCGGTGCATCCCGCAGGCATTGTGAAGATGTCGCCTTTCGGGGTGAAGACGAATATCTCGCTTGCAAAGAGGTTCAGTTTTATTGCGTCAAGGAAGTCCATGGCATCCGGCTGCGGGTCGTCGAGGATTTCCTTTATCGTGCGCAGCCAGTCGTTGAGCTCTCTGTCGCGCTCGTCTTCCGAGCTGCCGGAGCCGTCTTTGTATTTCCAGTGTGCGGCAAAGCCCTGCTCTGCCACTTCGTCCATGTGGTCGGAGCGTATCTGCACTTCTATCCAGCGTCCGGTGTGTGACATCAGTGTGACGTGCAACGCCTGATAGCCGTTGGCTTTCGGATGGTTCAGCCAGTCGCGCAGACGGTCGGGATGGGCCTCGTAAATCTGGCTTATCGCAACGTATATCTGGAAACATTCGTTTATCTCTTCTTCACGGACATGCGGAGTGCAGATGATGCGCACGGCAAGGATGTCGTATATCTCGTCGAAGGTGACGTGCTTCTTGCGCATCTTGTTCCAGATGGAGTAGGGGCTTTTGACGCGGGCTTTTATCTCGTAGTTGACGCCCATCTTGTCGAGGGCGGCGCGAATGGGGATCGTGAACTCGTCGAACAGCTGGTCGCGTTTGTCCTGCGTTGATTTCAGCTTACGGCAGATGTTGCTGTATTCTTCCGGGTGTTCGTATCTGAAGCTGAGGTCTTCAAGCTCTGTCTTTATCTTGTTAAGACCCAGACGGTTGGCAAGAGGGGCGTAGATGTACAGTGTCTCGCCTGCTATCTTGTATTGTTTGTTGGCGGGCTGCGAGGCCAGGGTGCGCATGTTGTGCAGACGGTCGCATATCTTGATGAGTATGACCCGTATGTCATCGCTCATCGTGAGCAGCAGCTTCTTGAAGTTCTCTGCCTGTGCCGACGCTTTGTCGCCGAATATCCCGCCTGAGATTTTTGTCAGGCCATCGACAATCTGTGCCACTTTCTGCCCGAAGATGTTCTCTATGTCATCTACGGTATAGTCTGTGTCTTCGACGACATCGTGCAGCAGTGCGGCACAGATGCTTGTCGAACCGAGCCCCATCTCCTTGCAGGCTATGAGTGCTACAGCCAGCGGGTGCATGATATACGGCTCGCCCGAAAGGCGTCTCACGCCACGATGGGCATGACAAGCGAAGTTGTATGCCTTCGTTATGATATCCACCTTGCGTCTGTGCGGTGAATTGATGTAGCAGTCGAGCAGCTGGCGAAATGCTTCGTCAACCATTTCCTCGTCCTGTGTTTTCTTGCTTTCCTCGTCTGCCATATATAATATATAATAAGGTGTGGGGACGTATTCTTACCGTGCCGCTGTCTGCCGGTGTGCGGTTGTTTCCGTTTTGTCTGTCTGTCCGGTGAGTTTATCTCACCTTGATTTTCTTTCCTGCCCTGATGCTGGTGCCGGATATCCGGTTCAGCCTTTTCAGTTTCGCTACGGTGGTGTTGTTTCGTCTTGCTATTTCAGAGAGAGTGTCGCCTTGCCGTATCGTGACAGTCTTTGAGCGTCGTGATGCCTTGCTTCGTTTCGAGCGTGACGCTTTTCCGGAGCGTGCGACAGAAGAACGTGTTGCTGAGGCTACTACGTTCTCGTCGAGAACCACCGTAGCCCGTTTCGGCAGCAGTGTCTCTTTCTGATAAACATAGATAGAATCCTCGTTGTCGATGAATGCGTTGACGATGTCTTGCGGCAGTCGCAGTGCCGCCGGTTCTCCGTATCCGTTGATGACATCCTGCCTGTATTGCGGGTTGATGGCTCTGAGCTGTTCAATGTCAACGTTGAGCACGTCAGCCACCTGTCTCAGGTGCAGGTCTTTGTTCACCATCACCGTGTCAGTCTTTATGGGCAGAGTGGTTACCATCGGGCAGATGTTGTGCTCGCAATAGTAGTTCATGATATAGTTTGCCGCGATGAAAGCGGGCACGTACCCTCTTGTCTCTGCTGGGAGATACGGATAGATCTGCCAGTAGTCTTTCGCTCCTCCGGCTCTGTGTATCGCCTTGTTGATGTTCTCGGGCCCGGTGTTGTATGCAGCTATCACCAGTGTCCAGTCTCCGTAGATGCGGTATAGGTCGCTGAGATAGTGTGCAGCGGCGTATGATGCCTTTGTCGGGTCGCGGCGTTCGTCAACCAGAGTGTTCACCTTCAGTCCGTATTGTTTGCCGGTGGTTATCATGAACTGCCACAGCCCTGTTGCTCCGACACGTGAGACAGCGTTAGGGTTGAGGGCTGATTCGATGACCGGCAGATATTTCAGTTCAAGCGGTACGTTGAACGTTTCGAGAGCCTGTTCGAATATTGGCATATAGAAATTGCCGGCACCGAGCATCATGCTTACGGAGCGTCTTAGTTTCGTTGCGTATCTGTCAATGAATTTCTGTACGACATCGTTGTATGGCATCTCTATGATGGTGGGCAGCCTTTTCAGTCTGTCCTGATACTCTTCCGGCGCGAAATACGGGTTCACGTCCCGCATGTTGCATGTCTCGTCGGGTTTGAGATAGATTTTTGCGTGGTATTGGCTGAGCAGCGAGTCTATGTCCTGCAGCATTGCTTCAGGCACTTTTATCGTCTCGTCGTTGCCTTCCTCGTCTTTCACGACGACATCGTCTTCGTCATCTTCGACGTAAACCACTTGTGCAGAGATGCTCTGCCATGCTGTTCCCGCCATCAGTGTGGCGGCGGCTAAAAATGTCTTCAGTCTGTTCATGTCTTTTTCTTTGTCTTGCACACAACGTTTTCATTCTCTGCGGTGCTGTAGCGACAGTGCCGCCGGGAAATGTGTGTTGTATATGCTATGACAACGGTAATTGTTTTTTTATGTGTTGTTATGTATTGTCTTGTCCTATTTGCGTTGTCTCTTGTCAGAAACTTAGCGAGCATCTTACGCCCACGGCCCCGTTGTCCAGTGCGTTGCGTGATGCCGTCATTTCCTGTCCCCTGCTGTCGAGGAATGCCGGTGCTATTTTCATGCTGAGGTTGTCGCTGACATCGAACTGTGACAGTGAGGCATCTACGTATGCGTCGATGATGGATAGAGCATATACACCAATCATGCAGAAGATGCTCATGTCCCGCCATCTGCGGTATTTGTCCTTACGGTTTTTGAACACCGTCTTGTAGCGTTCGATGTTTGAATCGTCTATCTGCGCTCCGAGATGCAGGAATTTCTCGTAGCTTTTTGTGTTCGGGTCGTCGTCCATGATGTCGAGGTATGCCTGCTGATAGTCAGAGTACATCTGCCCGTTCCATCTCAGTGCATATATACATCCCACGAATCCTCCATAGACAAGGGGCAGTTTCCAGTATTTCCGGTTGTATATCTGTCCTCCTCCAGGAATGACTATTGCCATCCATAGGGCTTTCTTTGTGTCGGGAAACCATATCTTCTCTTTGTGTCCGGCATCGGCGATGCTTGTTGTTGCGACGCTGCCGGAAATCTTTCCCCCCACTTTTTCTATCCCTTCGCCGGCCTTTTCCTGATCTGCAATCACAGCATTGCGGAATGTGGTGTCAGGCAGCTCGGCATCTATTGCTGTGTTTTTTATTGTTATGGTTTTGTTGTCGTGTGTGTTGATGATTGGTGTTTCGTTTGGTTTGACGCTCTTTTCCCCTTTTGTCATGTTGTCTGTGACCTTTGTCTTCGTTTCGTGTTGTATGGTGTCGCCACAGCAGCCGTAGTCTGTGACGATAGGGCTACACAGACATATAGCTGTCATAGGTTGTATAACAGCTATAAGAAAGATTATGATTATTGTTTTCTTCAATTCTTTCGATATGATTGTTTACAGAGACAGAGCCTGTATGATGCGGTTGAGTTCGTCTTCGTCAGCAAAGGCGATAGATATTTTTCCTTTTCCGTTCTTGTTGCATGTGAGTCTGACGTTCTGGCCTATAGCCTCTGTCATGCGCAGTCTTGCGTTCTCGGCGAATGTCGGCAGTGCAGTGTCTTGTTTTATGGCTTTTTTCCCAGAGCCTAATGTGATGCCGGCTTTCAGTTGCTGTATGAGTTCTTCAACTTTTCTTACAGAGTAGTTGTTTTTTATTATTTCCTTGAAAACCTTTATCTGTGTCTGCGGGTCGTCAAGTGCGAGCAGGGCTCTTGCGTGTCCCATGTCGATTTCTTTTTTCTGCAGTGCCATCTGCACTTGTGCCGGCAGTTTGAGCAGACGCAGGAAGTTTGCCACTGTCGTGCGTTTCTTCCCGACACGGTCAGCCACTTTCTCTTGTGTCATGCCGGTGTTGTCGAGCAGGTGCTGGTATGCGAGTGCGATCTCTACGGCATTAAGGTCTTCGCGCTGTATGTTCTCGACGAGCGCCATTTCCATGACGTTTTCGTCGTTGATGGTGCGTATGTATGCCGGGATTGTAGCCAGTCCGGCGAGTTGTGAGGCTCTCCATCTTCGTTCTCCGGCTATGATCTGGTAGTGGTTTTCAGATATCTGCCTCAGTGTGATTGGCTGGACGATGCCCAGTTCCTTTATGCTGTTTGCAAGTTCTGATAGGGCCTCTTCGTCAAACTCGCGTCTTGGCTGGTTGGGGTTTCGTTCTATTTGTGCAAGCGGAATCTCGTTTATTCTTGACGATCCGCTTGTCTGCACGTTGTCGGTTGAAATGAGTGCTCCGAGTCCTTTTCCTGTTGTGTCTATGTCGTCAAGGCCTCTTCCCAGCGTAGTATATTTTTTGCGTACAGCCATCTGTTTTCTGTTTAGTGTCTTTTTTGATTGTTTTGTAGATACGGGTTGTTGTCATTATGCCGTTTTCTTCTGCTTGTTGCTGGCATTGTCACGCTTTCGCTTCCCTGCTGATGATTTCTTTTGCGAGTGCGAGATGGTTTTTCGCTCCGTTTGAATCAGCGTCGTAGAGTATGACCGGTATGCCGTGGCTTGGTGATTCTGAGAGTTTCACGTTGCGCTGTATGACGGTCTTGAATACGAGTTCCTGAAAGTGTCTCTTCACTTCGTCGTATATCTGGTTGGCGAGTCTCAGGCGGCTGTCATACATTGTCAGCAGGAATCCTTCGATTTCGAGCAGAGGGTTGAGTTTTGACTTTATGATTTTGATGGTGTTGAGCAGTTTGCTGATGCCTTCGAGCGCGAAGTATTCGCATTGCACGGGGATGATGACAGAATCGGCGGCGGTAAGTGCGTTCACCGTTATCAGTCCGAGTGACGGCGAGCAGTCGATGAGAATATAGTCGTAGTCTTTGCGTACGGGTTCGAGCAGGCGTTTCATCACCGTCTCCCTGTTTTCGAGTTTCAGCATCTCTATCTCTGCTCCGACAAGGTTGATATGGCTTGCGACGATGTCCAGCCCGTCAATATCAGTTGTGTAGATGGCATCTCGGATGTCCGTCCCGTTAATTATACATTCGTAGATTGAGCTTTCAAGTTCCTGGATGTTCACTCCCAGGCCACTTGAGGCGTTAGCCTGAGAATCGGCGTCTATGACAAGCACCGTCTTCTCCATTGTTGCTAAAGATGCAGCCAGATTGATTGTTGTGGTTGTCTTTCCTACACCACCTTTTTGATTGGCAAGTGCAATAATCTTTCCCATATTTCTACGTTCTTAAAATTTTATATTGGGTACAAAATTACTAATTTTATTTGAGAAATTGGCATATTAAACTTTTTTTTATTACTTTTGTACTTAAATTAATATAAATCAGTTCACACATAATCGTCAAAAGCGTTCAAGCAGGTCATTATGTGCGTAAAAAAGTAACAATGTAAACAAACAAATGAAAAAGCCACTGATTCTCATTTCTAACGACGATGGCTACAGTGCCAAGGGCATAGCAGAGCTTGTCTCTTTTGTCGGCTGTCTCGGTGATGTCATAGTGTGTGCTCCCGAGGGTGCGCGTTCCGGCAAGTCCCGTGCCTTCTCGATGGGCGAGCTGACGCTGCGCCATCTTCGTACAGACACTCTTCCCGACTGCGGCAACACGATTGAATGGTATGCCTGCTCAGGCACTCCTGTCGATTGTGTGAAGATAGCATACCAGGAGTTGTGTCCGCGCTGTCCCGACCTTGTGCTTGGCGGCATAAATCATGGTGACAACTCATCGACCAATGCCCACTACAGCGGCACTGTCGGCATTGCCTTCGAGGCTGCGCTGAAGGGCATCCCTGCCATTGCTTTCTCTCTCTGCGACTATGATGCCGACGCTGATTTCTCGCCCGTGCGTCCTGTTGTCGAGTTGTTGTGCCGCAGGGTGATAGCCGACGGGCTTCCGAGATACACTTGCCTTAATGTCAATGTGCCGAAATGTGTTGACGGAGGCTCGCCGCGAGGCATGAAGGTCTGCCGGATGGCATACGGCGGATGGTGTAGCGAGGTGGAGCCGTTTGGCGGAGCTGACGGCTCATCGTACCAGTTGAAGGGTTTCTACCGTTGCGACGAGCCGGAGGCTGACGATACCGACCGTTGGGCTCTCGACCATGGCTACGTCTCCGTCACGCCGTGCACTGTTGACATTACGTGTCATGCAATGCTGAAGTCTGTTACGTCACTGCTGTCGTGACAGTCAGACGGCGTGTTGCGCATCATGCCCATAAACAGGAAGAAACACTGTATGCCCACAGCGGCACACTGTGTTTCTTCCTGTTTTTCTTGTATATTATGGTGCATTGCTTAAGACGTTGTGTCACAGCAGTGTAGCATTCCGTGTCAAAACCGATGCCTCATATTCTGGCGTATGCAGCATGCTGCAGATTCTTAATCGCCCCAAGCCTCGAGGTCAGCGGCGTCGTCTGGCATTTTATCCCTGTTGAACACCGGAGACTGTCCCGCTTTCCTTTGTGCCATATAGTCGCGCACAAGGAAGTCAACTTTGGGATAGAGCCAAAGAATGGCGATGAGGTTGCATGTTGTGATGAGTGACATGCACAGGTCAATGAAACTCCATGCCAGGTCGAGGCCTATCAGCGAGCCGCCCATGACAAACAGGCATGCCGTCAGTCTGTATGCCACGAGAGCCTGCCTGTTGCGTGTGAAGAAGTGTAGGTTTGTCTCTCCGTAGTAGCAGTTTGCGATTATGCTGCTGAACGCAAACATCCATATCATCACGGCAATGAGAGGTGCTCCGATAGGCCCGATGACAGACGAGAGCGCGTTTTGCGTCAGTTCCACTCCGTTGCTCTGCGTGACATCCACGGGGCTGCACAGTATGACAAAGGCAGTGCATGAGCATACAATCAGCGTGTCGGAGAAGACACCGAGCGCCTGTATCAGTCCCTGCTTCACAGGGTGTGCCACATTTGCCGTCGCTGCGGCGTTGGGCGCCGAACCCTCGCCTGCCTCGTTGCTGAACAAACCTCGTTTTATGCCCATCATGACAATAGTGCCGAATGTCGCACCTGTCACTTGTCTCATGCCGAAGGCGTCTTCAATGATGAGGCTGAAGACTGAAGGCAGGAGGCTGATGTTCGCAATGACAACGTATAGGGAGAGGGCGAGATACACGACAGCCATGAAAGGGACAACGAGTGCCGACACCTTTGCCACACGCTGTATGCCGCCGAATATGATAGCCATTGTCAGTATGCAGAGCAGTGCGCCCATATATTCGGTCGGTATGCTGAATGCCTGTTTCCATGCCAGTGCTATGGTGTTGCTCTGCATGGCGTTGTTGGCGAAGCCGAAGGTGAGTATCATGAGCAGGCTGAAGACGATGCCCATCCATCTCTTCTTCAGTCCGTATCGCATGTAGTAAGCCGGTCCGCCGTAGAAGTTGAGTGTGCCGCGGCGTTTGTAGAGCTGTGCGAGTGTAGATTCGACGAAGGCGGTGGCGGCTCCGAAGAGAGCCATGACCCACATCCAGAAGACGGCTCCCGGTCCGCCGACGTATATCGCTGTCGCCACGCCCGCCATGTTGCCCGTGCCGATGCGTGATGCGAGAGCTACTATGAAGGCGTGGAACGAGGATATGTGTTTCATGCCGGTGTCCTTCTTCTCATTGTCCGTTTTGTCGCCATGGACGACGATGCGGAACATCTCGCCCAGCAGCCGGAACTGTACAAAGCCGGTGCGCCATGTGAAATAGAGGGCGCAGAGGATGAGCAACTCGATGTTTAGGTAGCTCCAAAGAAAGTTCTGAGCAGTATCTACAATATTGTGTATCTGTTCCATAATGGATGTGGACTAAGTGTTGTCGGTATGGGCGTGATGCCGGCATTGTGCGGCTGGCGTGGCATGCCGGTGCCAGACGTGTTGCGGCTTTGAAAGAAAAAAGACCAAACCTCTGTTGAGATTTGGCCTTTTGTTGGGGTATCCGGACTCGAACCAGAAAAGGCAGGACCAGAATCTGCAGTGTTACCATTACACCATACCCCAATTTCATGTGCATTTCCTGCACCAAGAAAACTGTGTTTCTTATTTCGAGTGCAAAGTTACTGCCTTTTTTTGAATCAACCAAATTTTTTCCGAAGTTTTTTCAAAAAAAATGATTTTTCTTCTTCTTTGCTGTCCCTAACATACGTACATTACATAAAAAAACACAAAAAACAAAGCACATTATCTGAGGTTTGAAAATATTAGTGTAACTTTGCACGGCAAAATGCAATATAAACCAAAACATAATAAATTCCGAAAAAAACTGAAGAAATGACATCAGAAACAAGAAGACTTATCGACAAGGCCGTTGAAGGCATTCAGGACAAGAAAGGACGTGACATAACCATAATAGACTTGAGCGAGATAGACGGTTGCATAACAAAGGCCTTTGTCATCTGCGAGGGCGGCTCTCCGAGTCAGATAGAGGCAATCTATGATTCTGTGAGCGACAAGATGCGTTTGGATTTGCAAGAGAAACCTGTGCGGACCGCCGGTCTCGAGAACTGCATCTGGGTCGCCATGGACTATGTCGATATCATGGTACACATCTTCTTGCCCGATGCCCGCGACCATTACAACCTTGAACATTTATGGGCTGACGCGCCGACAGAAGAAATTCCCAACCTCGACTGAAAGCCTCCGCACTCTTGCGGGCGGCATGTACGACACGTCAGCATTATAACCAAAAAATACTTTTATGGCAGAACATAACCAAGGCGGAATGGGGCAGAACAAGGACGACTTCCCCAAGATGCCGAAATTCAATATCAATTGGCTCTATACTATTATTATTATAGTATTGGCATACCTCTTCTTCACAGGAGGAGGCAGCATTGGCAAACAGACATCCATCAACGCGACATATAGCGACTTCAAGAAATTCGTCGCCAACGGATATGCCAGCAAGGTGGTGATAAACAAGAAAGAGTCAGAGCTGAAGATGTATGTCAAGGCCGACCATGTGCGACAGGTCTTCAAGTCCGGAGCACGCGATGTAGGGGCAAAGCCCTATGTCGTGGTGAATTTCGGTTCGGCCGATCAGGTGGAAGAATACCTCACCGCACAGCAGGCGGCAAAGAAATTCTCCGGAGAGATAGACTATGAGACAACCGATTCGGGCTTCTGGGAGATTCTGCTCAGCGTGGGTCCCACACTGCTTTTCATCGCTGTATGGATTTTCATCATACGCAGCATGAGAAGCGGCGGAGGCGGTGGCATGGGCGGTGTCTTCAATGTAGGCAAGAGCAAGGCCCAGGAGTATGGCAAGGATACCATACACGACATAACGTTCAAGGATGTCGCCGGCCAGGACGGAGCCAAGCAGGAGGTGCAGGAGATAGTCGAATTCTTGAAGAACCCGAAGAAATACACCGACCTCGGCGGTAAGATTCCCAAGGGCGCACTCCTTGTAGGCCCTCCGGGAACAGGCAAGACACTGCTTGCGAAAGCTGTGGCAGGCGAGGCGGGAGTGCCGTTCTTCTCCATGTCCGGCTCTGACTTCGTAGAGATGTTTGTCGGAGTGGGAGCCTCGAGAGTGCGCGACCTCTTCACAAAAGCCAAGGCAAAAGCCCCCAGCATCATCTTCATCGACGAGATTGACGCCGTGGGCAGGGCAAGAAGCAACAACCCAGGAATGGGCGGCAACGACGAGCGTGAGAACACGCTGAATGCGCTGCTGACAGAGATGGACGGCTTCGGGACAAACTCGGGAGTCATCATCCTTGCCGCCACAAACCGTGTTGATATGCTCGACAAGGCACTGCTGCGTGCGGGACGCTTCGACCGTGAGATACATGTGGAGCTGCCTGACCTCAACGAGCGCAAGGCAATATTCAACGTGCATCTCAAACCGATAAAGACAGACAAGGACCTTGACATAGAGCTTCTGGCACGCCAGACACCGGGATTCTCCGGGGCGGACATCGCCAACGTATGCAACGAGGCGGCACTCATCGCCGCGCGTGCCGACAAACATAGCGTCAGCCAGCAGGATTTCCTGTCAGCCGTTGACCGTATCATCGGCGGACTGGAGAAGAAGACGAAGGTCATGACGGCAGAAGAGAAACGTGCCATCGCTTTCCACGAGGCGGGCCATGCCACGGTAAGCTGGTTCTGCCAGTATGCCAACCCCCTCGTTAAGGTCACCATCGTGCCCAGAGGCAGAGCTCTCGGAGCTGCATGGTATCTGCCCGAAGAGCGTCAGATAACGACAAAAGAGGCGATGCTCGACGAGATGTGCGCACTTCTGGGAGGCAGGGCTGCCGAAGACCTCTTCCTCGGACATATCTCAACCGGCGCGATGAACGATCTGGAGCGTTCTACAAAAACAGCGTATTCCATGGTGGCGTATGCCGGAATGAGCGACACTCTCCCCAACCTGTGCTACTACAACCAGCAGGAGTATTCGTTCTCTAAACCATATTCCGATTCCACGGCACAGAAGATAGACAACGAGGTGCTCGCCATGATCAACGGACAGTACCGGCGGGCGAAGGAAATCCTTGACAATCACCGCGACGGACACAACCGTCTGGCACAACTGCTCATCGAGCGCGAAGTGATTTTCGCGCAGGATGTGGAAGATATCTTCGGCAAACGCCAGTGGACAAGCCGCTCAGAAGAGATTTTGGGCAATGATGAAGCAAAGACAGAAGATTCTGCCTCTCCGAATTGACAAGTTAGTTCTTTTCAGTTGACAAGTTGGTTCTTGATTATTTTACAAGTTGACAAATTAATGCTTCCTGAGTTCCTGAGTTCACGGAGCATACAGCTTGTCAACTGAAAGAATCAACTTGTCAACTCGTCAACTTGTCACCCCGTCAACTTGTAAATTAATTAACTATTACCAAATATGAGTGAAAAACTGAAGAACTTTATTGTCCGTGCCATAACAGGCGCATTCTTTGTCGCCATCATGGTGACGGGCCTGCTCAATGCCACAGCCATGATTGTTCTGTTTGCCTTCATTTCCGGAGCCACGATATGGGAATATACGGGGCTTGTAAACAACCACATAAAAGACGTACAGGTCAATCGTTTCATTTCAACTGCCGCCGCCGTCTTCCTGCATCTCGCCATGGCGACATATTGCAGCGGAGCCTCGACGGCAGAAGTCTTTATCCCTTATCTCCTCACCATCGTCTATCTGATGGTCAGCGAACTTTACACCGGCAACGTCAATTCTCCAGCCAACTGGGCATACACCATGTTCGGGCAGATGTATATCGCATTGCCGTTTTCCACAATCAATGTCCTTGCGTTTCAGCAGACAGCCGACGGTGTCGCCTTCACGACACTCATTCCCCTCAGCGTCTTCCTCTTCCTGTGGACCAACGACACCGGAGCCTATTGCTCGGGTTCGCTCTTCGGCCGCCACAAGCTCTTCCCCCGCATCTCGCCCGGGAAATCATGGGAGGGCAGCATAGGCGGCGGAATCTTTGTCATCCTCCTCGCTGTGGGCATAAGCTATTTTGACGCAATCGCCAACGGCGCGCCAGACCCCACACTCAGCGAGACGCTGAAGTGGGTCGGCATGGGAGTCGTTGTGTCTGTATTCGGTACATGGGGCGACCTTGTCGAATCGCTCATCAAACGCACCATAGGCATCAAGGATTCCGGGAACATCCTCCCGGGACACGGTGGCATGCTCGACCGTTTTGATTCGTCACTGCTCGCCATCCCCGCCACGGTGATTTATCTGTATTCGATACAGTATTTCTCATAATATCCAAGCCCTATGCAGACGTCCGTCACGCTATGAAAGGGGTGTTGTCCACAAAAGATGAAATATTACATTATAGCAGGCGAGGCATCAGGCGACCTTCATGCCTCGCGTCTCATGCGTTCGCTGCGTGTCCTCGACCCGCAGGCGGAGTTCCGTTTCTTCGGCGGTGACAAGATGCAGACAGAGGGCGGCGAGATGGTGCGCCACTATCGCGACACGGCATTCATGGGCTTCCTGCCTGTCATCACACACCTCCGCACCATCTTCCGGAACCTTTCTCTCTGCAAGCGTGACATCGTGCGGTGGCAGCCCGATGCCGTCATACCCGTCGATTATGCCGGCTTCAACCTGAAGGTCTGCTCTTTCCTGACATCCCACCGCAAGAGACACGCTACCCCTCTTCCACACACATTCTATTATATCTCGCCCAAGATATGGGCATGGAAAGAGTGGCGTGTCAAGAATTTCAAGCGTGATGTAGAGGAGATGCTGTGCATCCTGCCTTTTGAAAAGACCTTCTTCGAAGACCGCCACCACTATCCTGTGCATTACGTAGGCAACCCGACGGCAGAAGAAGTCCGTACCTTCCAGTCGGGCTATGACATCCCTTTCGCCGACTTCTGTGTCCGCAACGGTCTCGACCCCTCCAAACCCGTCGTCGCCCTCCTTGCCGGCAGCCGCCGTCATGAGATTTCTGACAATCTGCCTGCTATGCTTGAGGCGGCGGGACACTTCTCCGGGTGCCAGTTTGTCGTAGCTTGTGCCCCGTCGATAGACCTCCCGCTCTATGAGAAATATCTCGCAGGCACACCGGTGAGATGTGTCGAGAATCAGACCTACGCCCTTCTACACCATGCCACGGCAGCCATAGTGACAAGCGGCACCGCCACGCTCGAGACCGCCCTGTTCGGCGTGCCGCAAGTCGTATGCTACAAGACCATCCTGCCACGCATCTATCGCTGGGCTTTCAATCATGTAATCAAGTGCAGATACATCTCTCTCGTCAATCTCATAGCTGACAAACCTGTGGTTGAAGAACTCTTTGCCGACACCTTCTCCGTCAGCAACATCGTGAGTGCCCTCAACGATATCCTGCCCGGAGGCAGGCGCAGAGAAGAGATGCTCGGAAACTATGCGGCGGTGCATCAGCGTATAGGCTCAACATCCGCTCCCGACGAGGCGGCCCGCATCATCGTAGAAAAACTGAGGCAGCAAAAGTGATTTCCTCCTTCTCCTCCTCTTTGCCAAGAGACATGATATCGCTACCGTTTCCTTCAGCGTAACAACACAAGCCAACATAACACCCTCCCCATGCAAAACGAAACAGTCAACATACGCCCCGTATCTGGTGCCGACGCAGCAGCATTGGTGGCAGTCTATGCCCCGTATGTCATGCATACTGCCATCACTTTCGAGTATGACACGCCGTCAGCAGAAGAGTTCCGCCGCCGCATCGCCGACATCTCGTCACGCTTCCCCTATCTCGTGGCGGAGAACGGCGATAAGAAGATACTGGGCTATGCCTATGCCGACACGTTCAAAAACCGCCCCGCCTACCAATGGGCTGTCGAGACGACAGTATATGTTGACATGGCATGCCGGCGCAGCGGGGTAGGGAAGAGGCTCTACAACGCACTTGAAGACGAACTACGCAGGCAAGGCATCAGAAACATGAATGCCTGCATAGCCTACACAGAACATCCCGACGCTTTTCTCACAAACGACAGTATGCTGTTCCATAAGAGTATGGGATTCGAGAAAGTGGCGCATTTCCACACTTGCGGAAAGAAATTCGACAGATGGTATGACATGATATGGATGGAGAAACGCCTCGTCATTCCAGACTGCCATTAGCCGCTGCAGAAGATTTGCCTTCGCCCAGACTTTCTCTCGTTGTGTTTTCAGTTGACAGGTATTTCAGTTGACAGGTATTTCAGTTTACCCATCAACTGAAATATGTAGAATGACGGGCGTTTCAGAAAGTATTACATATTACTTCTGTCTTCTGTTCTGACGTGCCTGTTTCATCTTCTCGTACTTTTTCTTCTGGGATGTGGTAAGCCTCATGCAAAAAAAGAAATTTTGCTATGCATACAGTGCAAAATCATAAAGAAAGACCTCAATAAGTTTAAAGTGAAGAGAAAAAGTGTAATTTTATGATGTGTATATGAAAGAAAAAGTGTAATTTTGCAATCGTAAAAATAAAGAAAAAGTGTAAATTGACTATGCTTTACAGAAAAATCAGCACAGAAATTGAGGCACATCTGCGCTCCGGCAACGACAAGATAATGGTCGTGGAAGGTGCCAGGCAGATTGGCAAATCATACATAATACGCGAGGTTGGCAATCGGCTCTACAAGAACTTTGTCGAAGTGAACTTTGTCAAGGACGATGAAGAAGACGGCCTCTTTCGCGGTATTCGTAATTCAGACGAGTTTTATATGACTCTGAGCATGGTTGCAGGTGGAAAATTGGGCGACAAGTCAGACACGCTTGTATTCCTTGATGAGATACAGCACTACCCTCATTATCTCACCATGCTGAAATTCCTGCGTGAGGAAGGCAAGTTCACCTACATAGCCAGTGGCAGTTTGCTCGGCATTGCCCTTCGCAATACGGCTTCAATACCTGTTGGCAGCATCATCCGCAAGCAGATGTATCAGCTTGACTTCGAGGAATGGCTGATGGCAGAAGGTTGGGGCAGGGAGGCTCTTGACTATGTGCGTGATTGCTACAAGCGACAGCTTTCTCTCTCTGAAGCACAGCACCTGAATCTGTTGGGCGAGTTCAGAAAGTATCTGCTGGTGGGCGGTCTGCCTGATGCAGTCAACACTTACTTGGAAACGCATAACATCGTCCGTGTCCGGACGGTTCAGGAATCCATCCGTAACCTCTACAAGGAAGATGCTGCCAAATACGAGAAAGAGTCAAGCAAGAAACTCCTTATTCGCCGTATCTATGACATGATTGTGTCACAGATGGAGAATAAGAAGAAGCGCATTGTGGCAAAGGACATCCGCGACAAAAAGGGAGACCGGTTTGAATGGTATTCCGAAGAGTTTGAATACCTCATATCATCAGGCATCGCCATTGATGTACATGCTATCTCCAATCCCAAATATCCTTTGTCAGAGTCAGTTCACAAGAATCTGCTGAAACTGTATCTGAACGATGTAGGAATGCTTACGGGACGATTGTATGAATACAATATAACCCCTGTAATGAAGGATGAACGAAGCATAAACCTCGGTTCGGTTTACGAGAGTGTGGTTGCACAGGAACTGAAGGCACATGGACATGACCTCTTCTATTATGACAACGCGAAGAAGGGTGAGGTTGACTATCTTGTAAACAATGTGGCAGGAATGACAGTATTGCCTATTGAAATTAAGTCTGGCAAGGACTTTACATCGCACAAGGCACTTGACAAATTTCTGGCAGACAAGGAGTACAATATCCATTCGGGCTTAGTGCTTGACAACGAACGCGAAGTATATACAAAGGATAATGTCACCTATATGCCTATATATTTTATAATGTGTATAGAGCGGGCGGAAATACCAGAAGGTGACTGCATCTTCTAATTTGAAAGGCAATGAAATACCGGCGTGTTGTAGAATCCGCCTGTAATGTATGTGTGTCACATTTTTCTTCTCGTATTCTGGCCGTCCGCGTTCTGTTGCGATGCAGCAAAAAAGCGTGCCGGAATGCGAAAAATCTTGACAACGGGAATGGTTGAAATTAACATTTCAGGATGCCGTCTCTGACTTCCTGTTGCACCATCTTGAGTGTCTTGCGACCCAAGATAGTCAACTTTGCAGCCCAAGATAGTCAACTTTGTAGCCCAAGATAGTCAACCTTGCAGCGCGAGATAGTCAGTCTTGCAACGTGAAATTGACTGTTTTACGATGCAAGATTGACTGTTTTGGGCGTTTTTATTGCCTTTTTTCTTCGACAAACAGTTGCTTTCCGGGCTTTGTTTTAGTTTAACGCTTTGGTGTACAGATGGTTGCGGGAAATGTAAAATTCAGCGTCTGTACGCCACCGCCTTGACCTCTGATGATTTCTGCGCGATTCTCGCGAATTTGAAATCACAATTTCTTGCGGGAAGCCGGTGTGTCGCGTGTACCTGACGGACACCGGGTGCGCAGCTGTTTTTGCTACATTTTTCCCTTCCTGTCTCCGGTTTGTATGCAGATGCATAAACAGATGGCGGCGTTGACCTCGTTGATGGCCGGCAGGCTGACTGTTGGTCTGTCTGCATGAGAGGCTGTAGGGACGGTTCTGCCTTGATGTCTGCAAGTTTGCGCCGTCATGTCTTTTTTTCTTTTGTATTAACAAATATTCACTCGGAATTGTTGGCGGTATTGGAAAATTAAACTAATTTTGCGATTAGAAAAACAATTTCATATATAACTAAAACCTTTGCGAGGCTGAATGCGGCTTGCGTATCGAAAAACCAGCATGAAACCATGAGTGCCATGAACATCTTGCGCAGGGTGGCGGATTTGTATGTTGACGGATTCCGCAACATGACATTGGGCCGTACTCTCTGGGTGATTATCCTGTTGAAGTTGGTCATTGTCCTTGTAGTGATGAAACTTCTTTTCTTTCCCGATTTCCTCTCGTCGAATGCCGAGGAGGGCAGGGAGGCCGACTTTGTGATGAAGGAGATGACAGAACGCCAGTGAAGCATGAATGGAGAATCACTAACTTTAATACCAATATAGCATGAACCATCTAATGAACATTTTGATGAACATCGATTCGTCGGCGGTTGACTGGGCTCGTGTGCAGTTTGCCGTGACAGCCATCTACCATTGGCTGTTTGTGCCGTTGACCTTGGGACTTGCCTTGATCATGGGCATTATGGAAACCATTTATTACCGTACGAAGAGCGTTGACTGGCTTGTGACGGCAAAATTCTGGCAGCGTCTGTTCGGTATAAACTTTGCCATTGGCGTGGCTACGGGCATCGTGCTTGAGTTTGAGTTCGGCACCAACTGGAGCAACTATTCCTGGTTTGTCGGCGACATCTTCGGTGCTCCGCTGGCGATAGAGGGCATTGTGGCCTTCTTTATGGAGAGCACTTTTGTCGCTGTCATGTTCTTCGGCTGGAAGAAGGTGAGCCGCGGCTTCCACCTGGCTTCCACCTGGCTTACGGGCATCGGTGCGACGTTCAGCGCGTGGTGGATATTGGTGGCTAACAGCTGGATGCAGTATCCAGTGGGCTGCGAGTTCAATCCGGACACGATGCGCAACGAGATGACCTCGTTTCTTGACGTGGCGTTGTCGCCTTTCGCCGTCAACAAGTTCTGCCACACCGTCTCTTCGGCGTGGATAGTGGGCGCGCTGTTTGTCGTTGGCGTCAGCTGTTGGTATCTCCTCCGCCGCCGTCATGTCGCTCTTGCCCTGCGCAGCATAAAGGTGGCGGGCATAGTAGGGCTTGTGGCCATACTGCTGACGTTGCAGACGGGCGACGGCTCTGCCTATATGGTGGCTAAGACACAGCCGATGAAGCTGGCTGCCATGGAGGCGTTGTATGAGGGCAGCACCGACCAGTCGCTGACCGTCATAGCTGCCGTCAATCCGTTCGAGCAGCCAGAATGGCAGAAGGGTGGCGAGCCGCCTCTGCATATCGCGGCTCCATACGCACTCTCGTTTCTTGCCACACGCGACATCCACGGCTTTGTGCCCGGCGTGAAGGACATTGTGGACGGCGGATATACGCAGCCTGACGGCACGACGGCACTGTCGCTGAAAGAGAAGCAGGAGATTGGCAAGCGTGCCATCGAGAACCTCCAGACGTACCGCAACATCGCCGCGTCGAAGACGCTGACCTCTGACGACAAACGCCAGCTTGAGGCTCTCGCCACAAGTCTGAAGGCGGATATGCCGTATTTCGGCTACGGCTTCATAAAAGACGCCGGGCAGCTGGTGCCTTACATCCCCGTATGCTTCTATGCGTTCAGGGTCATGGTGGGGCTCGGCACGCTCTTCCTCGCGTTCTTCGCATTGGTTCTGCTCGTTGTCTATAGATATGACATACAGAAGATGCGCTGGCTGCAGATGCTTGCCGTGGCGATGATACCTCTGGCATGGATATGCAGCGAGGCGGGATGGATTGTTGCGGAGATGGGCCGTCAGCCGTGGGCGATACAGGACATGATGCCTACATGGACGGCTGTCAGCGATGTGCATGCCGGCGGCGTGCTCACGACGCTTGTTCTCTTCATCATTATCTTCTCGGCCCTGCTTGTCGCAGAAGTCAGCATCATGTGCAGGCAGATAGCGAGAGGTCCGGAGGAATGAGGCCGGTGGTCATCAATATAGATAACGAGACATACGACTAAAACAAAGATAACGACTATGACATACATATTTTTACAGCACTACTGGTGGTTTGTAGTATCTCTGCTGGGTGCAATCCTTGTTTTACTGATGTTTGTACAGGGTGCAAACTCACAGTTGTCGATAGGCGCGACGGATATGGAGCGCAGAATGATAGTTAACTCCACAGGCCGCAAATGGGAGTTCACCTTCACCACGCTCGTCACTTTCGGCGGAGCGTTCTTCGCGTCGTTCCCCTTGTTCTACAGCACAAGTTTCGGCGGAGCCTACTGGCTGTGGATGGCAATCCTTTTCACGTTCATGCTTCAGGCGGTGAGCTATGAGTTCCAGAACAAGATAGGCAATGTCTTCGGACCGCGTGCCTACCAGTGGTTCCTGATCATCAACGGCGTTTTCGCCCCGCTGCTGCTGGGTGCGGCAGTTGCCACGTTCTTCACGGGCAGCAACTTCATCGTCGAGAAGAACAACATCATCAGCGAGATGCAGCCCGTCATCAGCCGGTGGGCAAATGCGAGCCACGGCCTCGATGCTTTCTGCAATCCGTGGAACATAGTGTTCGGCATCGCCGTACTCTTTCTCTCCCGCGCGCTTGGCAACCTTTATATCATCAACAACATCGCTAACGAGAACATCCGTTCTGTAGCGAGTGTCAGGCTGGTAGGGAATTTCCTGGTCTTCCTCCTGACCTTCCTCGCATTCCTTGTTTACGTTCTTGTGAAAGACGGATATGCCGTCGATGCGCAGACCGGCGAGATTGTTCTCGAGCCATACAAATATCTGCACAATCTCCTGGACATGTGGTATGTGGCATTGGCTGTCCTTGCCGGTGTCGTGGCAGTGCTGTACGGCGTGGGCAAGACGATATTCTCAAAGACCTACATCCGCGGTATATGGCCTGCCGGCATAGGCGTTGTCGTCGTAGTGACAGGCATCCTGCTGTGTGCCGGATGGAACGACACGGCATTCTATCCTTCAACAGCCGACTTGCAGAGCTCGCTGACAATGTCCAACAGCTGCAGCAGTGAGTTCACGCTCCGCACTATGGCGGTTGTCAGCATCCTCGTGCCGTTTGTGCTGGCATACATCTTCTATGCGTGGCGGAAGATAGACAGCAAGGAGATAACGGCGGAAGAGATTCTGAACGATGAATCGTATTGATTGTATAAAAACAAGTTGACGAATTGGCAGACAGGAGGTTGAGGCTTTATGCCTGACCATGACGCCAATTCGTCAACTTGTCATGAATAACGACAAACAAGGGTAGCGGGAGTGCAAGAAACCTGTTTTTGCACACAAGCTTATAGCTATAATTTATGTACACATATTTAAAAGAAAAAATTTCCATTCTCGCACTGGCATCCATGGTGTGTCTTACGAGTGCGGCAACGATGGTGTCGTGTGCGAAGAACGACGTGCCGGGCGAATCGACCACAGTAGATGTTGACGGACAGGAGATAACGATGGTGCGCATCCCCGCCGCGACATTCACGATGGGCGGCACGCCTGAACAGACAGAGTGTGACTTCTATGCCGAGAAGCCGGCACACAAGGTGGTGCTGACAAAGGCGTTCTATATCAGCCAGACAGAAGTGACGCAGGGGCTGTGGGAGAAAGTGATGGGCAACAACCCGTCGGCATACAAAGGCGACGGTGACGAAGGGGAGAACCTCCCGGTCACAAACGTAACGTGGGATGACTGCCAGCGCTTTGTGAAGAAACTGTCGGCAATGACAGGAAAGACATTCCGGCTGCCGACGGAAGCGGAATGGGAGTTTGCGGCGCGCGGCGCAGGCAGAGGATATAACCTGCCTTATGCCGGATCGAAATTCTGCGACCGCGTGGCTTGCATGGCAACGAACAGCGATATGCGGCCACATCCCGTCGGACAGTTCGGAGCTAACGAGGCTGGGCTGTATGACATGTCCGGAAACGTGTGGGAATGGGTGGCTGACGATTATGCCGACTATAAGGACAGCGTATATACCGACCCGCTCGTCAGAGACACACTCTCTGGCAGCAAGGTGGCAAAGGGAGGGTCGTTTGCAGACAGGAAGTCGAAGTGCCGCACTTCGACAAGAAGCCGTGTGGCGCCTGACTATGCGCACGTCACCCTCGGATTCAGAATAGCAATGGATTAGAGGAGGGATGACGCACAGCCCTTTTGGTGAAAACCGGGTTTTGGCTGATGTCTTCGATATCTCCAATAACTCTTTAATCATAATCTATACATGAGGCGAAAACTATTCTGCGAAATATCGCCGTGGACATTCCGCCTGTCTGTCGAAAAGTGTATCCTCGCCAGAAAACTCAGTGACAAACTGAAGATGGTGCGGTTTGCACAAACGAAATCGTCTGCCCCTCTGCCTGTCGTGGTGTATAGGCACAATTCGCTGATACGCAGGAAACTGGGCAACACCGACCTTGCCCTGCAGGAGAACAAGGCGGTGAACCTCTCGCTTGCAGCGCCGAGAGTCAACAACATATTGATAAGGCCGGGCGAGACATTCTCTTTCTGGAAACTGGTGGGCAGAGACGATGCGCGGCACGGATATATGGAAGGGCTTACTATAGCCCATGGAAGACCGTCGCGCGGAATAGGCGGAGGACTGTGCCAGTTCACGAATCTGATACATTGGATGGTGATGCACTCTGACCTGACCATTGTCGAACATCATCACCATGACGGGCTGGACCTCTTCCCCGACTACAACAGACAGATACCTTTCGGCACCGGGACAAGCATTGTGTTCAACTATCTTGACTATCGTTTCCGCAACGACAGCGAGAATACATATCAAATCCTTGTCTATACTGACGGGGAGTATCTGAGGGGAGAGCTGCGTGCCGCCGAACCATTGCGTTGTTCATATCATATAAATGTACGCGACGAATATTTCTCGCGCGAAAATGGCGTCGTCTATCGCAACGGCATTGTCGAACGGCAAGTCATAGACAAAACAACAGGGAACAGTCTGCGATGCGACATCATAAGGCGAAACCATGCCAGAGTGATGTACGACACTTCGCATCTTGTGATTCGGGAATAAAAACGGGCGGGATGTTGAATCACGAACACATCACCGCATCATTGCAGTTCCGGCGTGCGCTCTGCTGCGGAAGGAGAAATCGCCCTGCGAGTCTGCCCGCCACAGGGAGACGGCCTGACGGACGGGCTAAAGATAAAAGTCGTTTGTGATTCCATGATACCATTCCGACCGGTTGCCGGAAGCGTCAGACAGACAATGCTCTTCGTGTATCATGGCGTCCGACGTGTCGAAGAGCGACGGGGTTTTGGCAAAGGCGAGGAGATGCCGGCGAGGCTGTTTCCTCGCTACTGTCTTCACCGCCGTGTGTCTCATCAGGTGGAACCCCGCTATTGAAGCCTCTGTGCAGAAAGACTTGTACACCTCCGTAGGCAGAATGACACAGAAGATGCCGTGAGAGGCAAGAAGCCGGAAAGCGCCTTCGATGAGCTCGGCGAAAGGCAGGGCGGAGGTGTGGCGGGCCAAGGAACGCTGCGGGTCGGGGTTCTCAAGGCTCTGGTCGTAGAACGGAGGGTTGCTCACGATGAGGTCGAAGAGGGTGGGGCAGACGGCTGATGAGGCAGGCAGAACCCCGCACATTTCTTCTGACAACGTATCATGGCTATGCACGAAATCCCGGAAAGAGAGGTGACAGACAGCCGTACGGCCGGCAAACGGAGACTGCCCGACATTCAACCGGGCTTCTTCGATGGCAGATGCGTCGATGTCAATGCCTGTCACACGGGCTTCGGGAAACCGTTGCGCGGCCATCAGGGCTATCAGTCCGGTCCCCGTCCCGATGTCGAGAATGTGTCCCGGACAGAATGCGCGGCGCAACGGTGAGCCGTCCGGGGCGGCTTCTGTGACATACAGGTCTTTCCCACACCATGCTCCGAGCAACACACCGTCTGTGCCGACCTTCATGGCCGACATCTCCTGATGGATTGAGAACTGCTTGAAACGGAATGTTGGTGACGACATTATGACTATGACAAGGGCTTGGGCCTGTGACAGGGAAAGGCTATTTCCTCTTCTTCCTAAACAGAGAGAATGCTCCACCCAGACGGCGGTACATCTTCCACCCGAACAGCACGCCGTCAAAAATGCCGGCACCGGTGTTGGCATAATACAGCAGACGCTGGGTGGGCGTCTTGGCAGAGGTGTCTTCTTTTGCATAGAAGATGTCTTCCCACGTCTCTCTGATTTCCTTCTCCTTTTCGCTTATTGCAGAACGAAGACGCAGCTTCTCTGCCTCGATGTCTTTGATGGTCTGATACATAGTCTGGAGTAAATGAATGTATGGTTATTCAGATGTGAGAATGTTGGCGATGATTCTGACGAGAGGCTGCTGAATCCATGAGGTGCGCTTGGCATAGAAAACGATGAACATGAGAACGTAGAATGCGGCGACAGAGAGATATGCCTTCTCTCTCGGCATCATAGTCTCGAGCCAGGCTGCTGCCGCAAACGAGAGGAAGACAACGATAAGAAGAATGACAAAACCCAGCACTAAGGCCAGAATGAAGACTGTCAGCAGCTTTATCAGCTTCTCGGTGGCGGAAACCTTCATCGAATCTTTCTGCAGGCTGATATAATCCTTCAGCAAATCGACAAGCTTTGCCACCTTCTCTATATTTCTATCGTTACTGAACATGACAGATGAAAATGAAATAATGACCGTGGCAGGACGGCATGGCGCATAAGTGGCGACCGGCACATGATGCACAACGGACTGGAAAAACAGAATCGGGTTGACGCAAGGTCATCGCGCCAACCCGACAAGACTAATTACGGTTTATTCGTTTACGGAGATGAGGTCTTCTGCAAGTTCAGACATCTCTTTCTTCGACAACTCTACATTGTGACGGTCGCAGAAATCCTTCAGCGTTGCTGAAATCTTCTTGCGTGTGTCAGAACCAGACTCCGGAGCCACAAGGAGACCGATAGCGGCACCTGCCAAAGCTCCACCGAGGAATGCTCCCAAATAACCTAAAGCTTTCATAGTTTGTGTCCTTTCTTTTTGTTTGTGTTAAACATTGTGCGGCGGGACAGAGAAACGGCTCGAAACCGGATGACGGAGGATGCTTAACTGTTGTCTGCCATGGGCTTGCGCCTGTTGATGCTGTCCCGTGTTTTATGACATTGCAAAAGTATGAAAGTTTTTCTTCCCGACCAAAAATATTATCTAATAATTTGTTAAATATATCCTTTTTTACCCTTTTAACAAACTTTATGCGCATATTTGTTGTCCGTGTCGTGTTTTATTACTAATTTTGTAGCCGTGTGAGAAATCGCAATGACAAGAAACCGAAGTAATAACTCATTTTTTAATCTTACGAAGATGAAGAAATCCATAATCGTTTGTGCAAGCCTCTGTGCCGCACTGTTAATTTCAAGTTGTGGTTCAAATAAGGAAAGTGCTTACCGCAAAGCCTACGAAAAAGCACTTGCACAGGAAAACAATGCAACACAGCAGCCTGTCACAGCCCCTGTCGTTGAACGCCCGCAGCAGGAACCTCAGACACAGCCTCAGACACAGGCCCCGGTACAAAACTACGATAATGTTGCCGTACGCTCAGAGAGTGTAAATCTCATAAGCGGCGACGGACTGAAGGGATACAGCGTGGTAGTAGGCTCGTTCGGCCTGAAATCCAATGCAGAGGATATGCAGGCGAGACTGAGAAATGCTGGATATGCTGCCCAAATCGTGTTTAACCCATCTAACAGCATGTACCGCGTGGTGGCTTCTACTTTCGATACTAAGGCAGCTGCGGTCAACAGCCGCGATGCTCTGCGCTCACAGTATGCTGACGCTTGGCTGCTATACAGCAAATAAACCACAACACGACATTGCAACATGCAAATGCAGGCAATACGGAAACAAACAACAAAAACAATACTTGATGCGAATACTTTCTGTTGACTACGGAAAGAAACGAACCGGAATAGCAGTCACCGACCCATTGCAGATCATCGCCAATGGATTGGTGACTGTTCCTACGTCTGAACTGATGACCTTCCTTAAAGACTACTGCTCTAAAGAAAATGTCGAGACAATAGTCTTCGGAGAGCCTGTGCAACCTAACGGTTTGCCAAGCGAAAACCTGAAGCGTGTCAGGGATTTTGCTGCCAAACTGAAGAAAACTATGCCTGACGTGAAAATCGATTGGTATGACGAGAGGTTCACATCCGTAATTGCACACAAGACAATGATAGATGCAGGGCTGGGCAGAAAGTCAAGACAGAACAAAGCTCTTGTCGATGAAATATCCGCAACGATAATCTTACAGGACTATCTTCAGAAAAAACGTAACACTACGTTATAAAATAATCCGGCCGGACGACATGCCCCCCACTTGGAAGCATGACAACGACACCGGGCATAATAGCAACGCTGCAACGCAAAACAAGAAAAAACAATAACACACCCGATATGATACTACCAATCTACACATACGGACAACCGGTTCTGAGAAAAGTGGCTGAGGACATCACACCGGACTATCCCGAACTCGACACTCTCATACAGAACATGTGGGAGACACTCGCACAAAGCGAAGGCATCGGACTTGCCGCACCTCAAATAGGCAAAGCCATCAGACTTGTACTTATAGACCTCGACCCACTTGCAGAAGACCTGCCCGAATACAAGGACTTCAAGAAAGTGTATATCAATGCACATATCATAGAGTTTGACGAGAACTCAAAGAAAGAGACATCACAGGAAGGATGCCTCTCCGTACCCGCAATACACGAGAATGTAACACGACCGACACGCATACATGTCGAATACGACGATGAAAACTTTGAACATCACGACGAGTGGGTGGAAGGATACCTTGCCAGGGTAATGCAGCATGAGTTCGACCATCTTGAAGGAAAGATGTTCATCGACAGAATCTCGCCATTCCGCAAACAGATTATAAAGACAAAACTCAAGGCTCTGCTCCAAGGCAGATACCAATGCGGATACAAGACAAAAGCTCCGAGAGCATAACACTTCAGACGTAAGGGCAAAGCCGGCCACGCTCCGAAAACTGTGCCGTAAATGCCCGCGTCAACGGGAAATATGGAATTGAAAAGATTCTTTCATAAAGCATCATGCGCATTACTGCTGCTGGCGGCCGTCTTGTCGCCGGCATACAAAGCCGTGGCGCAGTTCAATACCGACCGCTTGCTGACAAGCGGAAAAGTGGCACTGCATTATGAGGATTACGTCTTGTCAATTCAATATTTCTCACAGATAATCATACTCAAGCCACATCTGTACGAACCGTGGCAGATGAGAGGAATTGCAAAATTCTACCTCGACGACTACAGCGGAGCAGAATCTGACGCTACAGAAGCCATTCTTCTCAATCCCTATATTGCTGACATATACGACCTGAGAGGCATCTGCCGTATCAGACAACAGAACTTTGAAGGCGCAATAGACGACTACACAAAGGCAATAGGCTGCTCGCCTGACAACAAAAACTTCTGGTACAACAGAGTGATATGCAGAATAGAAAACAAGGATTACGGAAAAGCGCAGGAGGAACTCGACTTCATGATTCACCGCTGGACCAACTTCTCAAATGCCTACACAGCCAAAGCCGAGACGTACATTCTGCAGAAAGATACCGTCACGGCTGCTCATTGGCTCGACGAGTGTGTCAAGGTTGACCCTTTCAATGCCGACGCTTGGACTGCAAGGGCCAATATCGCCATATCAAGAAAAGAGTGGCAGGCCGCAGATACGCTACTCTCCAAAGCCATACATCTGCGTCCGAGAGTAGCCCCAAACTATGTAAACAGAGCCTTGGCGAGATGCAACACAAACAATCTGAGAGGCGCAATGGCTGACTATGACATTGCCATTGACATCGACCCGGACAATTTCCTCGCACACTATAACCGCGGACTGCTAAGACAACAGGTGGGAGACGACAACAGGGCGATAGAAGACTTCAACTATGTACTGAGAATAGAACCGGGAAATATAATGGCTCTCTTCAACCGTGCAGTCCTCTTGGATCAGACAGGCAACCTCCGTGCAGCTGTCAGAGACTATACCAAAGTGATAGACCAGTTCCCCAATTTCTGGGTCGGACTGTCAAAGCGCGCATCATGCTACCGCCGACTCGGTATGACGGCGAAAGCCGAACTCGACGAGTTCCGCATCCTCAAAGCACAGATGAACAAACATCTTGGAGTGCAGCCAAGATGGAGCAAGGCAAAGTTGAAGGAGATGCGTAAGAAAAGCGAAATCGACCCAAACAAATATAGCCAGCTCGTCGTGGCTGACGAACAGCAGACTACTCACGAATACCAGAGCGCATTCCGCGGAAAGGTGCAGAATGCAGCTGTTGCGATTGACTTCCTTCCGGAACAGCCAATCACCGGCATTGACCCTGCCAACGGACAGAGCAAACTGCAGAACTATGCCGATGCCATGTCAAATGCCGCCAGTCTCAAACCATTGCTCTCCACAACGGTGGCTGATGTCACACAGCAGATAAAGGCAACGCCAGACAACGCATCACTGTATTACACCCGCGGGACGCTTCTCGCAAAGAACGGAGACTATGCCGACGCCATCGAGGATTTTACAAAGGCACTGTCAATAGACCCTCTTATGCCCGAAGCGTACTTCAACCGAGGACTTTGCCTCTTCTTCTCTGAAAAGAAGAACGAAGCCATGCGCGACCTCAGCAAAGCCGGAGAGTTAGGCTTGTATAGCGCATACAGTGTCATGAAAAAACTCAACGCAAACAAAAAATAAGCTGCTTTTTTGCGTATCTCATAAAAAAACGCTAACTTTGCACTCACGAACGAAAACAAATTCAGCCCTTGTCGTTTGTATGACATCGGCATAAACATAAATAATAATGATAAAAATAACATTTCCAGACGGTAGCATACGCGAATACGAAAAAGGTGTTACCGGACAACAAATCGCAGAGAGCATCTCGCCAGCTCTCGCACGCAGCGTTGTATCCTGCGGCGTCAATGGCGAGACAGTGGAACTCAACCGCCCAATAGAGGATGATGCACGCATCGCACTCTATAAGTTCGAGGACGAAGAGGGCAAACACAGTTTCTGGCATACAAGCGCACACCTGCTCGCCGAGGCACTGCAGGAGCTCTATCCAGGCATACAGTTCGGCTTCGGTCCCGCTGTCGAAAACGGCTTCTTCTATGACGTGATGCTCCCTAACGGTGAGATGATTAAAGAAGGCGACTTCAAGAAAATAGAAGACAAAATGCTGGAACTCGCCCGAAAAGACGAACCCGTAGTGCGTCACGAAATATCAAAGGCAGACTGCCTTGCAGAGTTCGGCGCGGCAGGGCAGGTATATAAATGCGAACACATACAGGACGACCTCGAGGACGGCAGCATCACAACATATACACAAGGCAATTTCACTGACCTCTGCAAAGGTCCGCATATCCTCTCCACAGGAATCATCAAGGCCGTCAAACTTACAGCCATTGCCGGCGCATTCTGGCGCGGAGACGCATCACGCGACCAGATGCAGCGCCTTTACGGCATCTCTTTCCCGAAGAAAAAAATGCTTGACGAGTATCTCGTCATGCTTGAAGAAGCAAAGAAGCGAGACCATCGTAAAATCGGAAAAGAGATGGAACTCTTCATGTTCTCAGAGCGCGTAGGCAAGGGACTGCCTATATGGTTGCCGAAAGGAACAGACCTTCGCATCCGTCTGCAGGAGATGTTGCGCAAGATACAGAAGAATTTTGGATACCAGGAAGTCATCACACCGCATATCGGCTCTAAGAACCTCTATGTCACATCAGGACATTATGCCCACTACGGCAAGGACTCTTTCCAGCCTATACATACGCCGGAAGAGGATGAGGAGTATATGCTGAAACCGATGAACTGTCCTCACCACTGCGAGGTGTTCGCATGGAAACCACGTTCTTACAAAGACCTTCCTTTCCGTTGTGCGGAGTTCGGCACCGTCTATCGCTATGAGAAGTCTGGCGAGTTGCACGGCTTGACACGCGTACGTTCCTTCACACAGGACGACGCACATATCTTCTGCCGTCCCGACCAGGTGAAGAACGAGTTCCTGCGCGTGCTTGACATCATACAGACAGTGTTCAAGATCTTCGGTTTCGGAGAAGACCAGGTTGAGTTCCAGATTTCTCTGCGCGACCCGGATGACCATGACAAGTATATCGGAAGCGACGAGGTATGGGAGTCGGCACAGAATGCCATCATCGAGGCTTGCAAGGAGAAAGATCTGAAAGCACGTTGCGAGTTGGGCGAGGCAGCTTTCTACGGTCCGAAACTCGACTGTATGGTTAAGGATGCAATCGGACGGCGTTGGCAGCTCGGCACCATTCAGGTTGACTACAACCTGCCTGAACGCTTCCAGCTTGAATACACGGCGGAAGACAACAGCAAGCAACGCCCTGTGATGATACACCGCGCGCCGTTCGGCTCGCTCGAACGTTTCACGGCAGTTCTTATTGAACACACAGCAGGCCACTTCCCCTTGTGGCTCGCACCAGAGCAGGTCGCTATCCTCCCAATATCAGAGAAGTTCAACGATTATGCTGCCAAAGTGGCTGAATACTTCGACAGCGTAGGCGTCAGAGCTACCGTTGATAACCGAAATGAGAAAATCGGGCGCAAGATTCGTGACAACGAGCTGAAGCGAGTGCCGTATATGGTTATCGTAGGCGAGAAAGAGGCGGCTGAAGGAAATGTCGCAATGCGCCAGCAGGGTGGAGGAGAACAGGCTGTGATGAGCATGCAAGACTTCGCTCAGCGCATCAATGCGGAAGTGGCGGAGATGCTCGAAGCCACAAACCTCAAGCCTCAGAACTGATTCTGAATCAGGCGTACAGTCATACTGACATACCATAAGCACACACAATACACACGCACACTGCATACTCTTGAACACCACAAGAGATGCAGTGTTTTTGTTTATGCCCGCTTGACCTGCTACACGCATAAAAATCAAAAACAGGCGTAAAGATAATACGGAGAATACTTATTTACGTAAATTATGTTAAAATTGCGGATTGAAACAATCGTTGGCTATATGTATCTCGAAGAATATTAGTACCTTTGCATCTGCTTTTTTACAAGCATCATAGCTATTGACTAATAAAAAGAGGCAATTTTGCATAATGCAAACCAATAACGTTTAATGAAGATAGACAAAAAGAAAGACAATAACCAATATCGTATCAACGAACAGATTCGTGCAAAAGAGGTACGTATTGTAAGCGATGACGGCTCGATGGTGGTGCCTACACGTCAAGCGCTTGAAATGGCACGCCAGCGCGAGGAAGACCTCGTGATGATTTCACCAAATGCCGAGCCTCCTGTATGTCGTATCATCGACTACTCCAAATTCCTTTATCAGCAGAAAAAGAAAGCCAAGGAGATAAAGCAGAAGCAGGTGAAGGTAGAGGTGAAAGAAATACGTTTCGGGCCTCAGACTGACGAACACGACTACAACTTCAAGCTGAAGCACGCACAGGAATTCCTCAACGACGGCAACAAGGTTCGTGCGTATGTCTTCTTCCGCGGACGTTCAATCCTCTTCAAAGAGCAAGGCGAGGTGCTTCTGCTGCGTTTTGCCAACGACCTTGAGGAATATGGCAAGGTTGAACAGATGCCTAAACTCGAAGGCAAGAAGATGTTCCTTTTCCTTGCGCCAAAGAAAGCCGGCGTGGCAAAGAAGAGCCAGCAGAAGCTTGACCGTGAGAAGCGTGAGGCTGAGAAACTTCAGAAAACGGAAAACGAAGCGGCAGACATGCCTGCAAACGGAGGTCTGGCTGCCAATGCTAAAGGCGCTGACGCACTCGCAAAGCTTCAGTTTGACGAATAGCCCCCGACAACAACAACAGCGACAGCCGTTAGCCGCATCAGCCTCTCTCATCCTTCTCTCAAAGCCAAAGGCAGACGATGAAAGATGCTCCGCAACATGATGTCGGATTCAGGATGTCAGGGTTATCCACTTAACCCGCAATAAAGACAGGATTACAGTGCGTAACGCCCGGTATATGCGTTGCCACATTATTATAAACAAACAATTTAAATAATTAAAAAAATGCCAAAAGTAAAGACTAACTCCGCTGCAAAGAAACGTTTCTCTTTCACCGGAACAGGTAAGATTAAGCGTCGTCACGCTTTTCACAGCCACATTCTGACCAAGAAGACAAAGAAGCAGAAGCGCAATCTTCTCGGTTTTGAAATCGTTGATTCCACCAACACAAAGCAGGTTCGTGATCTGCTGTGTCTCCGTTAATCTTATTGTCTAACTTTTAAAGTAGGAAAATTATGCCAAGATCAGTAAATCACGTTGCTTCTCGCGCAAAGCGCAAAAAGATTCTTAAGCTCACCCGTGGCTACTTTGGAGCACGCAAAAACGTTTGGACAGTAGCAAAGAACACATGGGAGAAAGGTCTCACCTATGCTTATCGTGACCGTAAGAACAAGAAACGCACATTCCGTGCATTGTGGATTCAGCGTATCAACGCAGCCGCACGCCTTGAGGGTCTGAGCTACTCACAGCTCATGGGTGCTCTCCACAAAGCTGGCATCGAGATCAACCGTAAAGTGTTAGCAGACCTCGCCATGAATAACCCTGAGACATTCAAGGCTATCGTTGCTAAAGTGAAGTAATAATCTCCCGAAAGAGGATATTACAGAAAAGATAAAGCCGCAAGCAAGGTGTTCACCCTGTCTTGCGGCTTTTACTATGCCCTCAGTTCATGTACGTTGTCGCTTCTCTGACGTTCTGTTGTGGCAAGTTTGCCTCATGCGTCAGAGAATAAGTGTAGAACCACACTGTTTGCAAATATCTCTTAAATCAGGGGCTTATTTATTAAATAATATGTATTTCACTGCATTTATTTACAGAAAATTTGCATTAATGAGAAATTATTACTAACTTTGCACCGTGTTTTTCATGGTATTAGATTATTAAGGTTAATAAAGATTGGTTGTCGTGAGACAATCAATTTTTTTTATGCCTTTTTTATGCCCGTTTCTATCCGTCTCCATCCACATTAGAAGGTGGCTTTGAGCAAAGACCTTGAGTTATGTATTGATTCTGCAGGCAAATGCCGTTTCTGCGTTGTATCTCTTTATTGGAAAGGTACCCGTGAGATACGAGCCGGCACAGACGATGTCTGAACTGCACCCCTTTAAAAGCCGACGAAGCAAATCAGCGTATGAGGTGACGATGTATCAGATAACAAATAGAAACGACAAAGCGTCGAAATAAGTTCCGTAATCTTTGATTATTTGCATAATTTCGTAATTGTCTGTTGTTCTGCAACTATCGGTGGAATTAGTGCAAAAAAACGTGTTCTGGTGTCCTGATAAGCTTAATAATATGGAAAAAGTGCCTTTTCTGCCATAATGATTGTTTTTTCTGCACATTTTTTTTGCGGATGTGCAGAAAAGGTATTAATTTTGCACATAATAAATATATATTGTGCAAAAATGCCTATGGACACGAAATCATTTTATGCTCAGTTGGATATTCCGGAGCAGATACCAAGTTTCAATTCTTATATAGAGAAAAGCATCATCGAGCATTGGGACCTTGATGCTCTTACCGACTATCAGGGCGCCACTCTCCAATATAAGGACGTGGCTCGCAAGATAGAGAAGATGCACATCCTTTTTGAGCACAGCAATGTCAAGCCGGGCGACAAGATAGCCATCTGTGGCAGGAACATGAGCCATTGGGCTGTTGCTTTTCTTGCGACAATGACCTACGGTGCCGTTGCCGTACCTATCCTCCACGAGTTCATCCCCGAGCAGATTCATAACATTGTGAACCACAGCGACGCGAAGCTTCTGTTCGTCGGCGATGTCGTAGCGAAACAGATTACGCCCGACGAGATGCCGGCACTGGAGGGCATCATCTATCTGCCGGACTTCTCAATCTTCGTTTCCCGCACCGCCGAGCTCACTTATGCACGCGAGCATCTGAACGAGCTTTTCGGCAAGAAGTATCCTAAGTATTTCCGCAAGGAACATGTGAAATATTTCCGTGAGTCTGACCCTGACGACCTTGCCCTCATCAACTACACTTCCGGCACGACGGGATTCTCCAAAGGAGTAATGCTCCCTTACCGTGCCATGTGGGGCAATCTTGATTTCGCCCATTACAATCTGTGCAAGCATGTCCATCCGGGCGACAAGACGATTTCCATCCTTCCGATGGCGCACATGTACGGTATGGCGTTCGAGTTCATCTATGAGTTTGTCTCCGGCTGCCACATCTACTATCTCACCCGCATCCCTTCGCCCGCCATCGTTGCCCAGGCCTTTGCCGATGTCAAGCCGTGCATCATCATTGCCGTGCCTCTCATCATCGAGAAAATCATCAAGAAGAAGGTTCTGCCTAAAGTTTCCTCCGCCCCCGTCAAGGCATTGCTTAAAACCCCTCTTGTAGGCAGCAAGCTGAAGGCGAAGATATGCCAGCAGGTCTATGAGGCGTTCGGCGGTCGTCTGTATGAGATTATCGTAGGCGGCGCGCCATTGAACCAGGAGGTTGAGCAGTTCCTCACAGACATAGGCTTCCCCATCACCGTCGGCTACGGCGCAACGGAATGTGCGCCCATCATCACCTACGACGACTGGCATGACCGTGCCGTCGGCAGTTGCGGTCGTGCAGCCTACCACATGGAGATAAAAGTCGATTCGTCCGACCCGCGCCGAATACCGGGTGAAATCATGACGCGCGGCTGCAACACCATGCTTGGCTACTACAAGAACGAAGAGGCAACGAAGGCAGTGCTGAAAGACGGCTGGTATCTCACCGGCGACCTCGGCATCATCGACGAAGACGGACACCTCTTCATCAAGGGACGTTCAAAGAATATGCTTCTCGGCGCCAACGGCCAGAACATCTATCCAGAGGAAATAGAGGACAAGCTGTCCAGCCTGCCATTGGTTGCAGAGTGTCTCGTCGTTAAGCGTGGCGACAAACTCATAGGTCTTGTCTATGCTGACGCCGATGAGATAAAGAAGCAGTCTCTCAACAGCGAGGCGGTGACAGCATTGATGGAGCAGAACCGTATCGAGCTCAACGCCACGCAGCCTGCCTACCAGAAACTCGCGTCCATAGAACTTATGGAAACCGAGTTCCAGAAGACACCGAAGAAGTCTATCAAGAGGTATCTATATAATTGAGGCAACGGCGATATTGCAAAAGCATAGTTAAATATGAGTGCATAGTATTATTTATTTTCTTTACACAGATTACTAAACACAATCAGCATGTTATTTGTATAAGTCAATATTCTTATACATGGAACATGCTGATACTGTATAATTACTCAAGATAAACTATTTTAATGACCATTGCACGTATATTTATGAAACGACTTCTCATATTTATGTCAGTCTGTTTATTCTCGTTTATGTGCCATGCACAAGCAATACAATTTGGAATAAAAGGAGGATTGAACATATCCAAAGAATCTACTCAGGTCTATAATAGCGAGACTTTTGGAACGTTTGATTATAATACATACTCACGCTACGGAATAAATATAGGTGGCTTGGTTAACATCCCAACTGGCAATAAATTTGAATTAGAAGTCGGACTGTCTTATTCTATGTTAGGTTATAAGGATAAGATTTATGATGACTCAAATTCCGATGGCTATTTCTATGCTAAGATTACGAGCCATTACCTCACGATTCCTATAGCAGAGAAATTCTATCCATTTTGTAACGGGTTATACATAGAAGCGGGTCCTCAGTTTGGTTTCCTTCTGTCAAAAGATTCCAGTTTGAGTGGTCAATATGCTGAAATGTCATTCGATGGAAACACCAAAACTTTTGATTTCGCTTTGCTTGGAGGTTTGGGATACAGTTTTTCAAACCATATTTTCGTAGATGCTCGCTATATTCATAGTTTATCTAACACCTCCACACAATATGAAGGCGGTAAGAATAGAAATTTTCAGATTTCAGTTGGCTATATGTTTTAGCTTGCATTATTATTCTCCTTCCTATTTACAAATCTTGGCTGATGATACCACCTCGCAAAGTTCGATTTTTAATTATTATGACGGATGTATTAGATTCTTCATAGTTTTTGCCGCACAAATAATGGGTGCATTACAGTTTCGTCAATTTGAAACAATGAGCGCATAAGTAAAATTTAATGGTTCGACAAGTTAGTTGTAATATGTTGCTGATAGTGTAAATGAACTTGCAATATCGTATCACTGACTATGATAACTCAATAACATATATCTCTATTGTGCATATCTGGTTGCGTAACTGCTATCATGATATATAAATTGCTGAATAATAATCATCAATTTATTTGTCCAATAAAAAATAAATTGTACCTTTGCGTGGTAAAAATGAGAACGATGGTTTATGTAGTGCGTTTGCCTGCGAATCCATGTGGTATCGATTACCTTAAGTTCTTTCTAAACTCTGAGTGTGATTTGGAATTACTCATGTTCTCAACTATGTACAATTAAACTTACTAATGTCGAAAAATATAAATTGATTTAATTTAATTTATTAAAATATTGATTGTAGTATTATGATTCTAAAAAAAATTATTATTTTGGTTAAGTAGGTGTGCAAAATTATTTATATAATCCTTGCACCGCCTACTGCGCATTATCAGCAAGTGACAACAGTCGAGTAGGATTCACTACACTCCTTTA
>SFIS01000021.1 GCA_004555245.1 Bacteroidales bacterium | reverse complement strand
ACAGTTCTCCCCATGCGTCTAACCCCGGGACTGTGTCCCGGTGTTCTTCGCCTTCGGGTCAGATCGCAAGCGAATCCGACCGCTTTGCTTAGTACAGCCTTACAGGCTGGTCTTTAATTACAAACTTGAGTTTGTTAATTATAAATTGTCACGGTTGTCCCCGTTGCCGTGATTTATCACGGACGGCTGTTAGCCTACCGAAATGTTGTTGTTGTTGTTTCTGTTGTCTTTGTTGTCTTCTAAAAACAAAGATAATCAACTCGTCAACAGAGACAACAGAGACAACAGGGGGACGGGGAAATGAATCACCGGGTCTGTTGTCGGCTGTCACGGTATAACGAGAGAGCGGCTGCTCCAAATGTATTGTCATTTGGAACAGCCGCTTTTTTGTATTGTGATGGGTTCGTCAGTACGGTCTATCAGGATGCACTTGTCTCCGACATACAGTTTGCCGCCCTTTATCGGGGACTGTATGGTGACGGTGTCAGGCGTGACAGAGAGATGTATGGGGCCGTGGGGTGTGGGGACGGAGCCTTTCATATAGCTCAAAGTGGAAAGGTGCGGACGACACTCCCATTCTTCGTAGCCTGGTTTGAGAGGACGTATGCCGAGGAAATATCTGCCGAGGATATAGAGTGGCGATGCGCCCCAGGCATGACAGAGGCTCTTGCCGTAGGGGCGGCCATACATCTGGAGATGCTCCGTGCCTTTCTCGCCGGGGATATATTTCTCCCAGAAAGAGGTTGCCCCTTCGTTTATCATACCTCCCCAATAGTCCTTAATCTCCTGAAGCACGAGGTCGTGTTGCTGCATGATGCAGAGAGCCTCGAGTTCGTAGAAACGCATATATGGTGTGGTGATAGGTTCTACGGCGGGGTTGAGCATGACGCTGTGCAGAATCTCTTCTTTCCGTTGTGCATCGGCGAAGTCGTAGATGACGGCAAACATATTCGGGAATTTCGTGATGAGTTGTGACACTTCACCCTTCTCTTCGTGATGGAGATATGCGTGCTGTTCATCACTCCAGAAGACGTTGTCTGTCTGCTGTCTTAGAGATGAGAAGAGAGAACTGTAGTGCCGTGCGTCAGCTGTGTAGTCGTCTGTTGTCAGCGAGCCTTGCGGAAGGTTGTCCGGCTGGTTGTCAGCAAGAAGCTGCGCACATTCTGCCATTGTCTGCAGGCTCTTTGCGAAAAGAATCTGTTCAAATGCCATAACCCCGCGTTTCGGCATTGGGAAATCGACCCAATCAACGAAGATCCAGTCGTCGGGACGACCGTCGGCGAAGCCTTGTGTGTCTGTTCTGCTGAGGACGTAGTCCATGAGAGAGCGCATACGGGGATATATTTCCCTTACGAAAGCGATGTCGTTGGTGAAGGTGTAATAGTCGAGGACGGAGTTGAACCAATAGAAGGTGTAGTCCATGATGGTGTTGACGTGCGCCGTGACCGGATCTTTCCCGCGCAGCTGGCGTATGGTTCGTTTCACTGTGTCGGAAGAGAAGCGCAGGTAGTAGTTCATGAGATACGACTGTATGGCGTCGCCCGACCATGTCCATCTGTCACGCTTTATGCCGTCCATGAAAAACTCGCGTGTGGTGAGGTCGAGCGTATATGCGCTGATGTCCCATATCTTGTTGAGAAGAGGGTCGGAACACTCGAAGCTGCCACTGTTTTCTGTCTCGAAGGGCAGAAACTCATAGAGTGCCGTCACATCCGAAAGGGGACTGTCGTGCGTGATGACATGTACGAACCGGAATGCTTTGCTGTCGGGAACGATATAGTCGCCGTCGGCAGGGACGGTGATACGGTCGAGTGTCTCACAACGGTCGTGGTCTGTCGCCTCTTCTCTTGATTCGCCATAGAATATGTCTATGTTGTCGCCTTTACGCACCCCGTGCAGGATGACATATCCCATCGTCTCCTTCCCGAAATCGCAGAGTATGCCACCGTCTTCCTTTTCTACAGAGACGGGACGCATGGGTGAGGTGGAGAGACGGAAGAGCGACGGCCGCTGCTCGATGGTCTGGAACGCGGGATGCACGGCAGCAGGGACATAGATTCCAGATCCGTGCGCCACACCGTTCTCGTCAATCCATATCTTGTCTTCGTAGGTGGCGAGCCATGTAGAATCGGTGTGTATGGTGTCGCCGGTGATGAAGAGAGCAGGAGGCGTTGTCTGGTTCCATATCTTGATGTTTATTCTGTGCTCGCCATCAGGGATAAGGAATGTCGATGGCTCGCCGTACTGCAGTTTGCCGTCGAGCATGAAGTTGTAACGTCCCTCGGCAGTGATACGTATTGTCTCTGGATGTGTGAGACGCACCACGGTGCTGAACTCTACTGTGACATAATGCGTGTCCTGTTTCCAGAAAGGAGGGAACATCGCGCCGCGTTCTGTGCGACGGTTGTTAAACGCATTGCCAAGCCATATTTCAAAATCTCCAGGGTATGTAATCCACATAGTTTTTCGGTTTAAGGATTATTTTCTTTATCAATGATTAATTTTCTTCTCCAATCAGGAATTAAGGATAATCCTGAATTCCTAAATTCTTGATAACAAACAGAATTCCGCTTGAAGTTTTTTAGACGACAACACAGACAACAGAAACAACAGTAGGAACGAAGGCAACGTGAGGATGTCACGAGGTGACATACAACAGTGACAACGACAGATGTCATCTGCTATATAGGATTGCCGACGCACTCTTTTTTGAGAGGACAAGTTGACGAGTTTATGAGTTGACGAGAAGAATGCTCTGAAATCTCAAAACTCACTACACCCGTACAGTTAACCCATCACTCTGTCAACCGGAATCATGTCGAAGACATACTAACCCCGAACAAGTAGGTTTGCATATTATACTTGTACATATAAGGAACCGGTCTAAAAAGATTCTTTCAGATGCCCCAACATAAGCTTGACATATTGAGGTTTTGCAAACAATCGTTCCTTCCGGCTATTCCATTGTGCAATATCCTGTGTCACGCGAGAAACCAATTCTTCTTCATCCATATTGCGCCAATCGTGCAACTTAGAATCCTTTGTAAGCAGGAAATCAATGGTAGATAAGAGTTCGAGTGAATAGTTTGAATAGAAGTTTGCAAGGAATCTCATTGTCTTTGAAGCTATATCCTTATAGCGTGTATTTTCTTCACGACTCAATTCTTCTTCTACCACAGTCTTTGCGTCAGATGTAAGCCATATCTCGTCAAAAGGACGTTTGGAGAGGTCGCTCATTCCCATGATGTAACTACCGTTCAAATAATGAAGCACATATCTAACTTTACCGGAATATGGACCATAGACAGCCGGTTTGAAAGTGAGTTTGAATACATCATCCGCACCGAAGCGTTGCAGAAAATAAGCAATCTTCTCCGCAGCAAATTCAGAAACGAACTCACCGTGTGCTACCATATCTACCATTACAGCCAACATCATCGCCCTTGCAGGTGTGAGTTTCACACGCTCTTTCTTCATCCGTTCGCTGATAGAGTCTGAAGGCTCATAAATGGTTATGTCGCAGTCAACATTCTGAAGTGTTTCAACTATCATTTGCTTGACTTTAGCCCAATCCAGTCCTCCATTTCTTGCGCCTAAAGGGGGAATTGCGATTGAAGTAATGTTACGCTCGAGAATTTCATTCTTCAAGGCTTGAAGCCCTGATTTGATGTAATGATATTCAGAAGGTTTACGCCAGTCAGTCTTTGTTGGGAAATTAATGATAATCTTCCGCGTGCCATCAAGTTGCCTGTTTTCTGTTATCAACATCTCTCCGATATTGAATCGTTTTTGTTTACATGCATCTCGATAAATAGCGTAATTTTCGGGATATGCCTCCTTGAACTGTAAGGCAAGTCCCTTGCCCATAACACCGACTGTATTGACGGTGTTGACAAGTGCTTCTGCCTTGCTGTCAAATATATTACCTTTTATATATTGTATCATATCTTACTAAAAGAAATAATCAGGAGCCACACATATTTGCGAATCGTCAACCCCAAATGAAATTAGTTTTAATTTTGAGACATTGCTATAAACGAAGAAACCGGCAATGAACTCTCTGATTATCCGCTATCAAAATAGAGTTACTGACGACAATGAAGAGCAGAAAACAGGCGTTATCAAGGTTGTTTCTTTGGTTTCCGCGTCTGGATTTGTTTTCTCAGATTGGTGATGTCGAGGTTTGGACGGATGCCGGCATTCGCACGTATGGAATCGTGAACCTGCGGGCCGTTGTTCTCCCATGTGTTGCATGGTCCGTTGGCATTCTGCAGGAACTTCTCGCCCTCTGTCCAGTTGTCTTTCACAGTGATGAATGACGAGCCTTCGTCGCAATAGAGATAGAACCAGTGGTTAGGATCATGTGCGTAGGTGGGATGATAAATCTTCTCAACCACATTCTCTGTGATGAAGGTCTTGGGTTGCGCGCTGAGGGTGTAGATGCCTGCACAGTCGTATTCGTGCCGTGCATAATGGTGGATATAGTTGCGATACACCTCATTGCCATACATTGCATTGACAGACTGTGTCCATCCCCATCCGAGGTTGATGGCAGAGTATGAGACATCATATATCTCGTTGTGTGCGATGATACAGTTGGAGACGACGCCACAGCAGATGCCGAGTGTGCCCCAGTCTTCTGTCGCCACATTGTGTACGGTGTTGTTGGCGATGACAAGTCCGTCGCATATCACACGTCTGTCTGACGGCATATATGGCAGATGCGTCTCGTAAGCTGCCGGTGAGAAAGTGCCTGCTACGATGCCGTTGCCGGCAATGTCAGTGAAAAGGCTGTTTGAGATGCAGCCCCGTGATGTGCCTTCGGCGTAGTCTATGCCTGACGAGCCGAGTTGCGTGAAGCGGCATTTGTCGAATGAGACATCGGCGGCGTAGCGGACTGTGACAGCAGATGCGGGACGCCCGAGGAAGCCCTGGTTGTCGAGCTTATGGTTACGGTCGGGACGTACCATGGCGGGGCGGAGCTTGTAGCCTTCGTACATGAACATTCCTGCCTGCAGAGGGACGTGTCCGTCGGTTGAAGGACGCATCCATGTGGAATGTGTGAAAGAGAGATTCCTGAAGCAGATGTCATGGACAGGACGGTCTGCCGTGCCTTCGACAATGACAAGTGATTCGAGGGCAGGAGCAACAGCAGACATTATCTTCTCGCCTTTGCGCGGATAGTAGTAGATTTTATGCGCCCTGACATCGTGATACCACTCGCCGGGATGGTCGAGCAACGCCGGATGGTTGGTGAGATAGAACGCGGAGTTGAGGTTCAGTGTCCTGCCGTCTTCCGTGACGTAAGGCTTGGTGTTCACCATGGGCGAAGGCCACGGGTGCTCGAACTGTATTGTTGATTCCGGCTGATGAACAGTGACGGCAGCCGAATCGCCCTGTATCTTTATATCCTTGATACGCAGTACTGCCACACACCACATCTCATGCAGCACCATCTCCGCCGGCGTGTGTTTCATGATGTATCGTCTGTCGGCGTAGGCTTGTGCGAGAGACCGCACCGCTTTTGTGAGCGGGAGATAGAACACCTGCTTCTTCTTGTCTAAAGAGAGGATGTGCGCCATATCATCAAACACTGCCACATCACGTGCCCTGACGGCTTTCACTCCGTTGACGTACAGCTGTCGGAAATCAATGAGGTTGCCGTTGAAGACAGGAGTGTCCGCGACATAGCATTTCCCCTCTTTCCTCCATCCAGTCACACTTACGCCACCGGAGAGAGAAGCGTCGTGTCCGATGATGACGGTGGGCGAAAGGGGTGTGCCGCTGTCTTCGGGACGGACATAGAGCGGCTCATGCAGGTTATATGTGCCGGACAGGATATGTATGTTGACAGGTTCGGCGAGAGGGGTGTCAGCCAGTCGGCGCATCTCCCGTGCCTGTCGCAGTGCGATGCGCAGTGACTTCAACGGTGTCGCCTTGCTGCCGTCGGCAGTGTCGTCGCCATTGGGGGCAACGTAGATGTCAGCTGCGTTTGCCGCTATGGCGAAGGACAGGAATATGGAAAGAAAGATCTTTTTCATTGTCTGTGAGAGTGGAATATGTCATGAAAAAAGGAAGGAAGAACGGGGTCAGTCGGCGGGACACGGGGAGTACGGCAGCCACACCGTCATGTCCTGCATACCGCGGTTGCCATAGGCATAATGCGGGATAAGGCGTATCTTCACCTTCTTCTGTTTCTTTGACACCTCGCGATAGAGGGTGTTCTCCCACGAAGGCTCGTCGAGGGCGAGAGCCGTGGCCTCGAGTGCAGTCATCTTTGAACCGGCTATCTCTATTGGCACTGCGCTGAACTTGATGTCAGACGGAATAACGACATTGTCTATGTCAGCATCGACGTCAGAGGCCTCGAGACAATATACGAGCGGCCCGCGTTTCACAGCCACATGGTTGCGCGATTCCTCCACGAGAGGGTTTGACGCGATGAGACGTGGTTTCATCGGCATCTCGAGAACGATGACATCGCCTTTCTTCCACTGTCTCTTGATGGAGATGTAAGTGTTTGGAGAAACGATGACATCCTGTTTCACGCCATTGACTGTGACGACGGCATCGTCACACCATTCCGGCACTCTGAGGCAGACGGCTGCGAGTGCGTTCTTGCCTACGGCATCAATATTCAGCTGTATGCGTCCGTCGAAGGGATAGTCTGTTGTCTGCGACACCTTCAGCGGTTTGCCGTTCATGGTCGTAGAGAGGGTGTTGGCGCCGTAGAGGTTGACATAGAGCGAACCGGGAAGTAGTTTGCCTTTCTCACGCTGTGCCTTGCCAACAGTGTAGGCATACTCCTGCGCTTCGCAGAGAGTGCGCAAAGTGTTAGGAGGACAGCAGAAGCAGGAGATTAGCTTCTTGCGTTCGCGGCTCCATCTGAGGTTGTAAGGGAGATTGTCCGACAGGCGTAGAGGATTGGTGTATAGATATTTCTCACCGTCGAGTGAGATGCCGGTTAGGATGCTGTTATAGAGACAAGTCTCTACGATGTCAGCATATTTCGCATCTGCCGTAGCCTGGAGCATACGCCAGTTGAAAAGCATATTGCCTATATTAGCGCACGTCTCGTTATGAGCCGTGGATTGCGGCAGCTGGAAAGGTCTGCCGTATGCCTGATGTATCTGCTGCCAGTTGGCAGGTTTATAGTCTGTGCCGTCAGGCGAGACACCGTTGTACAAGGCGCCGCATCCGCCAGTGATATACATCTTGCGAGTGACGATATCCTTCCATATTGCCGTGAGGTTCTTCATCAGCTGTTCTTCGCCCGTCTCTATGTAGAGGTCTGTCGCTCCTGCATAGAGGTAGTTGGCACGGACACTGTGTCCGCGTGCAGTATATTGCTCGCGGAACGGTTCGCGGTCTTGGTTGTCATCCGTACCGTCAGGCTGTGAGCCTCGTATGTCGATGAGTGTCTGTGCGAGTTTGCGGTATCTCTCGTCGCCTGTCTCTCGATAGAGTTCTGCGACAGCCATATAGTGCGAAGGGCAAACAGCGCATTTCGCAAGCTCGTCAGGATTGTTGACAGAGAAATTGATGAGGAACTCAGCCGCTTTCAGTGCCACGTTGAAGAACGTTGTCTTTCCAGTAGCCCTCTTATGTACGATGGCGGCATTGATGAGATGTCCGAGGTTGTATGTCTCGAAGTTCAGTTTGTTTCCGAGAGCCCCGTCGCTTCCTTTGCCAGTCGCAGTGCCGACGACGGTGTCGTCCTTTCCTGCGAGACGTTTCTTCTTGGCATTGAGTTCGGCGATGTTCACCTGCGTATGGATATATCCGTCTTCACGTTGCGAGGCAGCCACCATTGCAATGAACTCGTCCATGATCTGGTCGAGGCGCTGGTCTTTCGTCACGGCATAGACAGCCGCCATCGCCTCACACCATTTATACATGTCTCCGTCATGGAAAGCCGGTCCGTGGTGTTCGCCCTCCATCTTTCCGGAAGCGACGAGGAAGTTGTTCCATCCTTTTCCCTCCTTGCTCTTCCATGTCTCGAACATAGACAGGAGCGACGCATTGTGGAAGACATCAAAACGTTCTTTCCAGAATCCGCCGGTCCATGTAGTGGAGCCGAGTGGAGTGTTCACCATGACGGCATGCTGAGAGTTGTGCATATCGACAAGCCCCTGCTGCTGGGCATAGAGAGGCGACGACAGGGCACCGAAGACGACGAGTGATGTTAGGGTTCTTTTCATTAGTATATAGCGTTAGTTAACAAAGATATAGAGATAGGTAAAGGATCAGATGTTGCTGTGCGGGAGAGGTGTCACCTCAATGATATCGACGATGTCATCATTGACGGTGAATCGTATGTCATGGTTTGCGAAAGGCATGCCATAGACACGTTGTGATGAAGGATGATAGTGTGGGCGCGGGTCCTGACCGAGAGCAGCGATGATGGCATTCTGCTCTGTCGTGGAGAAGAATGATCTGAGCCTGTCGGGGAAGCGCACCTGCAGCGTGCGCCATGTGTTACGGTCAACGAATCCTGCCGCCGCACCGGCATGGCAGTCGGTGAATGGTATGTAAGGCTTGATGTCGTAGATGGGAGTGCCGTCCATAAGGTCGGCACCTGCCACAATGAGTTTTCCTGCCTCGACTGACAACAGGCGCACGGAAGAGAGCGCGAGTGAGTTGGGACGGAAGGGCGAACGTGATGCGAAGACCCCTACCCTCTCGTTGCCGCCGAGACGTGGCGGGCGGACGGTGAGGGGGAGGGTTTGTTGACGGCACGTCGCGGTATCGCGTTGTGCTCCGTCGCTATCTTCGGGGCAAGTCGCCGGATTGGTAAAGCCCCAGATCAGCCATATATAGTCGAAGCCCTGAAGTCCGCGTACAGCCTCCGGCGAGCGGTACTGCTTCTCGAAGACCACCTCTCCCACAACGTCTTCGACAATTCCGCTCTGTCGCGGAATGCCGAATTTCGTCATGAAGGGAGAAGAGAAAAACGCTATTGGGCTTATCTCCATATCATCAGATGCCTTCTGGGTTGTTCTTCTGGAAGTTCCACGAATCGCGGCACATATCCTCTATGCCGTATTGCGCCTCCCATCCGAGTTCTTCTTTCGCCTTTGTCGGGTCGCAATAGCAAGTGGCTATGTCGCCCGGACGGCGTGGCTTGATGCTGTAGGGAACAGGAACGCCGTTGGCTTTCTCAAAAGCCTTGACGACATCGAGAACGGAATATCCGTGTCCTGTGCCGAGGTTGTAGATAGCCACTCCGCAATTACGTTCTATAGCCTTGAGAGCCGCCACATGTCCAGATGCGAGGTCGCAGACGTGTATATAGTCGCGGACGCCGGTGCCGTCGTGAGTAGGATAGTCGTTGCCGAAGACGCCCAGCTCTTTCCGTATGCCGATGGCGGTCTGCGTGATATAAGGCATGAGGTTGTTGGGTATGCCGTTAGGATTCTCGCCTATGAGCCCGGACTGGTGAGCGCCGATAGGATTGAAATAGCGTAGCAGCACTACATTCCATTCGTTGTCGGCACGCTGCACGTCGCACATCACCTCTTCGAGCATCGATTTCGTCTGTCCGTAAGGGTTGGTGCAATGTCCCTTGGGGCATTCTTCGGTGATGGGTATGACGGCGGGGTCGCCATAGACGGTTGCCGAGCTTGAGAAGATGATGTTCTTGCAGCCGTTGTTGCGCATGACATCCATGAGGACAAAGGTGCCCGTCATATTGTTGTCGTAATATTCGAGAGGCTTTGCTACGGATTCGCCCACGGCTTTCAGTCCGGCGAAGTGTATGACAGCATCAAACTGGTGTTGCTTGAAAACATCTGTCAGACTATTTCGGTCGCGAATATCGACATTGTAGTATGGCACATCTTTTCCGATGATTTTCGCCACGCGCTGCAGCGCAGCCTCTTTTGAGTTCACGAAGTTGTCAACGACTACGACATCGTGTCCGGCAGCATCAAGGGCAACGATGGTATGAGAGCCGATAAATCCGGCGCCACCAGTGAGAAGGATTTTCATTTTGTATCTGTAATGTTCTTTATTAAAATAAGGTATCAATGCAAAGTTAGCAATTTTATGTCAATAGACGCCGGGAGGATAGGGATATTTTGAATAATTTAACGATGGCGGGTAGTCTTGTCCTTTTAATTCGTTTTTACAAAAGCTTAATGAACAATCCTATAACATGGGAGAGATAATCTGCCCGTCGAAGAGATGCAGTATGCGGTCGGCGGCATAAGCGTCACGCTGGTTGTGTGTAGCCATGACGATTGTCGTGCCCGCGTTATGCAGTTCCTTGAAGAGCGACATCACCTCCTTTCCGTTCTTTGAATCGAGGTTTCCCGTTGGTTCGTCGGCAATGATGATCTGCGGGTTTGTTACAACAGCCCGTGCTATTGCAACACGTTGCTGCTGTCCGCCTGAGAGTTGCAGGGGGTAGTAGTCAGACCGGTGCGACATTGACATACGGTGCAGGACATCGCGTACAATCTCCTTGCGTTCTGCACGCGGCACCTTGAGATAGTATAGCGGAAGCTCCACATTCTCTTCAACCGTGAGCTCGTCGATGAGGTTGAACGACTGGAAGATGAAGCCTATGGTGCCCCGGCGCAGGAGTGTCGATTCCTTGTCGTCAAGCATGCTGACATCCCTTCCGTTTAGGATATACCGTCCCTCGTCGGGAGAATCGAGAAGTCCGAGTATGTTGAGGAGTGTAGTCTTTCCACACCCCGAGGGTCCCATGACAGAGACAAACTCTCCGCGTTCCACATGAAGGCATACGCCATCAAGAGCGACATTGACAACCTGTAGGTTGCTGAATTCTTTACGTATGTTTTCCAGACTAATCATTGTGCATAAGGTTTACGGGACGTGATTTGGCGTAGATATAGCTCTCTGCCGCCACCGTGAGCAGTGTGAGCAGCGAGACGATGAAGAAACTGATGATATAAGCCAGCCAGAGATATGACGGCTGTTCCTTATATTCTGAGAGAGCGAAATCAGAGAGGAAGAAGATTAGCGGCAGGCTGATGCAGAAACTGACGAGAAGCAGCCGGACATACTGTCTGACGAACATCAGCACAATCTGTGACGAAGTGGCTCCGAAGACTCGTCTGACAGCAATCTCACGCCGTCGTGCCTGATGCTCGTAGAGTGTCTGGCAGAAGACACCTATCAGCGTGACAATGAGATATGCCAAGCCGATGAGAGAAACTTCAGCCATGAAGCGTAACTCGTTGGAATAAAGTCGTTCATACCCTCTGTACAAATGCTGGAGACGGAAGCAGGCATCGTCTGTCACTACACTGTTGTATGCTGCCGAGATGTCGTGCATCACCTCGTCGGCGTCACGATGCGAATCATCTGCCAGCCTGATATTCAGTACAGGCATACACGTCAGTCCCACGAGTGTGTCTGTAACATTCTCGCAGAGCAAGAAGACAAACGGGATTTCGGTGTTGTTCAGGCGCAACGAACCTATGCGCAGGTTCTCACATACTCCTACAACTTCATACACACCCATGTCTTTATCATCGTCGAGCAGCGGCTGTCCGGGTTTCACCCACGGGTTTTTCTTCATCACATCGCTGCTGACGATATATGCGAGAGTGTCAGTCGGGAGGAAGTTGCGTCCCTGAATGACCCTGATGCCCATTGTGGTGAGGAAATTGCGGTCAATGGGCAGCACCCTGACCAGCATGCTCCTGTCATCGGAGAGCGACTGCAGGCTCCATTGCATATAACGGTCCTGGTCGCCGAGGCGGAATCGTGAGAGGCTGACAGCCTCCACACCGTCGATGTCCTGTATCCTGCTTACCACCTGATCTCTCTTCTCCACCGCCTGTTCAGTGCCGAGAGTGGCAGTAAGCACTTTGTTGTTGTCATATCGTCCGTCGCCCTGATAGACGTGGATCCAGAAGAAACAAAGCGAGACGATGAAACCTACGATGACGAATGACGTGACAATCTGGAACGCTATTCGCACCATACGCATTCGCCGCGACTTGGTTGAGACAGGCGGCAAGCCCTTCAGTGCAAGCGACGGGCGCACCGACGTGGCGAAGAGCATGGGACGTATGGATGTGAACAGGCCGATGACGAGGGCGGCGACAAGGGTGTAGGCGACGATGTAGGTGTGGTTCAGCGGCGACACGTTGATATGCCATACCCTGTCGATGATGTATGCAAGGAGCATACTGAAGGCGAAGGCGCAGAGGGCGAGGGTGACACTCTCTGCCACCATCATGATGCGCAGACGCATCGTAGTGGCTCCGATGATGCGCCTGGTGTTGACACCTTTCACACGCACAGGCGCTGTAGCCATCGACAGATTGGCGAAGTTGATGTATGCAAGGGCGAGAACGAGCTGCGAAGCCATGAAGATGATGACGATGAGGATATAGCTGCCACGGTCTGATGTCTCGTCTGTGCCAGAGTAGTAGGCAGACTGTATGGGCTGCAGATGAGAGCGCACATATACGGTACGGTTCTCCGAAAACTCCTGGGCTACTGTCTTCAGGAATTTGATGTCTATCATCCGCGTCAGCTGCGGTATGTCAGCCGGGTTCTCTATGCGCAGGAAGATGAGATAGCGGAAGTTGTCCGTCTCGCTCATGTCGGCATCGGCGCAGTTGTATATGGCGTTGGGAAGCGTGCAGTCAGACGGCAGATCGTCATAGACTTTTGCGATGACAGAACGTTGTGTGTAGCCGCTGGTGCGTATTGAGATTTCCTTTCCTCCCACATCGTGTGTGCCGAAAAGGCTTACGGCCACACTCTTGGGCACAGCCACGGCATTAGGCTTTTCTGCCAGCGAATCGACAGAGACGATGAAGATGTCTTTCTTCCAGAACGGCAGGCGGTTGCCGAAGCTCTCTACATACACAGCCGGAATCTTCTTCGCCCCGGCAACGACAGTGGCTTCGGGCATGTGCGCGTCAAGTATGCCTACTGCCGAGATATTCGGCAGACGTTCCAGCTGACGGACAATAGCTATCGGCATGACTGCTCTCGAGACGGTGTCTTCGTCGAGAGTGTTGCTGACAACCTCGAGACGATAGATGCTACGCCAGTCGTCGAAACACGTGTCGCGTGTGAGAGTGTTCTGCAGGCGACTCCAGAAGCAGAAGAAGGTGAGCAACGCCAGCGTCAGCCCGATGATGTTCAGCGTGCTTGCAATCCACGAGCGGCGGTACATGTAGAGTATGTTCTTTATTATCTCGTACATGGAAGAAGGGTGTATGGACTATGGGTGGAGACTAATCTGACAGTATGATATCTGCCACCTCCTGCGGTGTGTCGGCAAGTGTCGTCGCTCCATGATCGATTAGGAACTCACGGTTGCGGAATCCCCATGTGACAGAGATACATGGCATGCCGGCGTTGCGTGCCGTTGCGATATCCACGTCAGAATCACCGACATAGACGGCGTCTGACAAATCGTGTCCTAAAGCAGTGGATGCGATGTCTATCATGTCGCGAGCCGGCTTGCGCGAGACACCCGGCCGTTCGCCTACGGCAATGGCTACAATATCCCGGAACCATATCTTGTACAGCTCGTCAACGGCAGGCTGCAGCTTGTTGCTCACTATAGCCATCTTCACGCCTGCCCGGTGTAATGTCTGCATGGCTTCGGTGATGCCGGCATAGGGGCGTGTCAGCTCCTGGCAATGGCTGACGTAGTATTGTTTGAAAGTGTTGAATACATCGTCTGTCAGACTTTCTGACGCACCCGCAGGCACGGCACGTTCTATGAGACGGCGTATGCCGTTGCCAACAAAACGGCGTACGTCGTCAATGTCATGTTCGGGCAGATGATGATGGCGCAGCGCATAATTCGTTGCGGAAGCAAGGTCGGGGAGCGTATCGAGCAATGTGCCGTCAAGGTCCCAGATTACTGTGGAGTATTTCATTTGCAAGCAGGTGTATATGAGGGTTATTCTTTCAGGATGGGCAGCTGCCAGTGATATTTCACGGCGCAGATGCGGATGATGATGACAGAGCAGGCACAGGCAGACTGTGCTATGATGTCTGACACTCCGTTGACGAGTGCAAGGGTGTAGATGACACCGCCTACGGCACAGGCAAGGGCATAGATGTCGCGTCGGAAGATGAGGGGCACCTCGTTTATGAGAATGTCGCGTATGACACCTCCCGCCGCTCCGGTCATCATGCCCATGATGTTTGCCGCCCAGAAAGAGAAGCCGGCATCGAGTGTCTTCTGAAAGCCGACAACGGTGAACAGCGCCAGACCCACGGCATCGAAGGTGAACATCGTGCGTGCGATGCGGTTGATGAAACGGTGGAAGAAGATATAGGCGACGAGGGCTACGGCGGTGATGGCGAGATAGACCCATTGCGTCATCCAGAACGGGCTCTGTCCGAGAAAGACATCACGTATGGTGCCGCCGCCACAGGCTGTTGCCATCCCGACGATGAAAGCGCCGAAGAGGTCGAAGTTCTTCTCGCTCGCAAGTCGGATGCCGCTGATGGCAAAGGCAAAGGTGCCGATGAAATCTATTATGGTGACGAAACTGAGTTCCATGATATGGCTTGTTTTATTCAGTTGACTTTAGTTTTTGTATTTTTTTTGGACGACAACAGGGACAACAATGACAACGGACGGAACGACTGTCAAATCTCCAATATATATATATTATAATGTTTAAACCTTATTATATAGCTGATGTCGAAAACGGGGTGCAGGATTGTCCTTCCTAACAAAATGCAAAATTAATAATTAATTCTCAGAAAAAGTTGTAAAACCGGATATTTATGACTAATTTTGCAAAAAAGAAATACAACACGCGTTATGACACATTATTTCAGAGAAGAGCCAGGCAACCACTGGACCCACCTCGTCGGCGTAGTCTTCGCCCTGTCATGTATATGGATGGTATGGCCTGCCGTGAGCATGGGATGGCAGTGGTGCATGAGTGTTCTCTTCTTTATCGTGGGGATGTTCCTGATGTTTCTATCGAGCACGATATACCATTGGCTGAAACCGGGTCTGGCAAAAAATATCCTTCGCAAATGCGACCACATAAGCATCTACGTCATGATAGCCTGCTCCTACACCCCGATATGCATAGCCGTCGTGGGCGGTTGGACCGGCTGGATGACCTTCGCTCTGCTATGGGCTGTCGTCATCGGCGGCACGGTATATAAGATTGTCGCAATGGGGAAATACCCCCGCCTGTCACTCGCCCTCTATCTCATCATGGGATGGAGTGTTGTTTTTATCGCCAAACCTGTCTATGACAGACTCTCTACGACAACGCTGCTGCTCTTGCTTGCAGAAGGCTTCTTCTACACTGCCGGGACATATTTCTTCGCAAAAGACAAGAAAAAGCACTTCCACGCCATCTGGCATGTCTTCGTACTTCTCGGAGCCATCGCACACTGGAGTGCGATACTGACTATCATGTTGAGTTATAGAACCAGCCTATAAGAGCCGATTGACAAAAACATCGCATACAAAGAACATGAAACATAAAAACATAATATTCGACCTTGCGGGTGTAGTGATAAACCTGAATATCGAGCGCGACACAGAGGCGCTGAAGTCCGTCGGCTTCCCCGACTTCGCCGGCTGCATAGCAAACGACGCCATACGCGTGCCTATGATGTCTTATCTCAACGGACTGTGCTCAAAAGCGGAGTTCTGCAGCATCATACGCCCCTTCTGCCGTCCTGACGCTACTGACGAAGAGATACTGTGGTCGATGGACGCCGTGCTGGATGACATCCCTCTGTCGCGACTGCAGACTATCGCAGAACTGAAGAAGACGCACAACGTCTATCTGCTCAGCAACATCTACGACACCGCATGGCAACTTGCCGTAGATGAGATGCAAAGAAACGGCTACAGACCAGAGGACTGCTTCGACAAAGTCTTCCTGTCGTATGAGATGCAGATGGCGAAGCCTGACGAGAGAATATTCGCCGCACTGCTTGAAGAGACAGGCGCCAATCCTGCTGACACAATATACTTCGACGACACGGCAGAGAATATAGAGGCTGGGAAGAGGATGGGACTGACGTCTGTCCTCGTGCCGATGAACCGCCTCGAAGACGTGCTCGAGGACGCATTGCGCTGAACTGTGCCCCGCCTTAAGACAGTTGATTTTTTTTTAGACGACAACAGAGACAACAAGAACAACGGAACGGAAGAATGGCTTCAGTTCACACATTATATATTGTCACTGTTGTCTCTGTTGTCGTCCATAAAACACGATATACTCTACTTCCGCCTTGTAATTAACGATCAGCCTGTAAGGCTGTACTAAGCGAAGCGATCCTTAACCCGGGACAAAGTCCCGGGGTTATGTGGTTATAGGGGAACTGTCTGGAAGACAGTACTTTAATCATTATCATCATAAGACAAGGTGCTGTCTTCCAGACAGTTTCTATTCTTTGTTTTTAACACATTATATGTTGTCACTGTTGTCTCTGTTGTCGTAAAAAAACAAACGAATAATTGTTTTTCTGTTGTCGTAAAAAGAAAGACAGCAACGTGTCAGAACACGAAAAGGTATAAAATCCGCAAATATTACAATATGTAAGTAATATTTGCGGATTTGTTTGTTTTTATCAATATTATTATCTATTTTCGTTTCTCTTTGACAATAATAGAAAAGAAAAAATATACAAACGACAAGATTCTTTGCCGCTGTCGCGGATTATGAGTAACTTTGCATACGGATTTTTATTTGCATTTGGATACAATCCTGTTTATTATGCTGACGAAACAGACTGCACAACATAAACATCCGTAAAATGGAAGAAATAAAACATGAATGCGGCATCGCAATGATAAGATTGCTGAAGCCGCTGGAATTCTACGAAAAGAAGTACGGCACAAACCAGTACGCCCTGCGCAAACTCTATCTCATGATGGAGAAACAGCACAACAGGGGGCAGGAAGGTGCCGGTGTGGCTTGCGTGAAACTGAAGCAGGAACCGGGGCACGAATATATGTTCCGTGAGAAAGCCGACGGGAAAGACGCAATCACGAAGGTCTTCAACGCCATCTCTTCACAGATTCGTGACCAGCTCTGCGACAACGAACGCGAGAAAGACCCCTTCATCGGAGAGATGTATATGGGACATCTCAGATACTCCACAACAGGGAAAGGAGGTCTGAAATATGTCCACCCCTTCCTCAGACGCAACAACTGGAGGGCGAAGAACCTCTGCCTCTGCGGAAATTTCAACATGACGAACATCGACGAGGTGTTTGCAGAACTGACACGACAGGGACAGTGCCCCCGTGTGTATAGCGACACATACACCATGCTCGAACTGATGGGACACCGCCTCGACCGTGAGGTGGAACGCAACTTCCAGATTGCAAAGCTCCAAGGTTTCGAGAATACGGACATCACAGACTATATAGAGAAGAATGTTCTGATAAGCAACGTGCTGAAACAGACAATGACACACTTCGACGGAGGATATGTCGTATGCGGACTGACAGGCAGCGGGGAGATGTTCTCCATGCGCGACCCATGGGGCATACGTCCCGCTTTCTACTATCACGACGAAGAGATTGTGGCGATAGCAAGCGAGAGACCTGTTCTCCAGACCACTTTCGCCCTCGAATGTGATGACATAAAAGAGCTGCTGCCGGGACAGGCCGTCATCGTAAAACAGAACGCGGAGGTCATCATAAAACAAATACTGCCGGCAAAAGAGAAGGCGGCATGCTCGTTCGAGAGAATTTATTTCAGCCGAGGAAACGACAGGGACATCTACCGCGAGAGGAAAATGCTCGGTCTGCAACTGCGCGACTCCATACTCAAAGCCATTGGCAACGACACCTCACACACTGTCTTCTCGTACATCCCCAACACTGCCGAGGTGGCATACTTCGGAATGGTGGAAGGCATGAAGAGTGTCTGTCAGGACGTGAGGACGGAGAAAGTGGTGTCGAAAGACATCAAACTCAGGACGTTCATCTCTGACAGCGGCGAACGCAACGACATGGCGGCACACGTCTATGACATCACCATGGGTTCGGTGACACCTTACGAAGACAACCTCGTCGTCATCGACGACAGCATCGTACGCGGCACCACGCTGCGCGAGAGCATCATAAAGATTCTCGACCGCCTGCACCCCAAGAAGATTGTCATCGTCAGCTCGGCGCCGCAAATCCGCTACCCAGACTTCTACGGCATAGACATGAGCCGCATCGGCGACTTCATCGCCTTCCAGGCCTGCATCGCACTGCTTGAGGAGCGCGGCATGAAAGACGTGATAGACAACACCTACGAAGCCTGCAAGGCTGAGCTGCTGAAACCCGTGGCGGAGATGAGCAACCCTGTCAGACAACTCTACGAACCGTTCACTGCCGACGAGCTGAACGGGAAGATGATGGAGATTCTGCGCCCCGACGAGATTACGACACCCGTCGAACTCGTATTCCAGAGCATCGAGGGACTTCACCATGCCATACCCGAGCATACTGGCGACTGGTATTTCACAGGACACTACCCCACCCCGGGCGGCATGAAGATGATAAACAGATGTTTCATCGACTATTACGAACAACATCAGAAAGGCAAGTGACACACAATCAGGAACAAAGAAACTCACTCATTATGGAAACGCATTATATTTTCGTCACCGGAGGCGTAGTCTCCTCGTTAGGCAAAGGCATCATTTCTGCCAGCATCGGAAAACTGCTGCAGGCACGCGGCTACACTATCACGATACAGAAGTTCGACCCGTATATCAACATCGACCCGGGTACGCTCAACCCGTACGAACACGGCGAGTGTTACGTCACAACCGACGGCATGGAGACCGATCTCGACCTCGGACACTACGAACGCTTCACGGGCATAAAGACAACGAAAGGCAACTCCGTCACCACAGGACGCATCTATCAGGCTGTCATTGACAAAGAACGCCGCGGAGACTATCTCGGCAAGACAATACAGGTGGTGCCGCATATCACCGACGAGATAAAGCATGCCATGATGCGGGCTGACGACCCACAGCACTACGACTTCATCATCACCGAAGTGGGCGGCACCATCGGCGACATCGAGAGCGCACCTTTCATGGAGGCTATCAGACAGCTGAAACGAGAACTGGGAACGAAAGCGGTCAACGCACACCTAACATATATACCCTATCTCAAGGCGGCGGGAGAGGTGAAGACAAAGCCTACGCAACACTCGGTGAAAGAGCTGCAGGGCATGGGCATACAGCCTGAGATACTCATCCTGCGTACAGAGCTGCATCTCGAGCAGGCAATTCTCGACAAGGTGGCAATGTTCTGCAACGTCGATACCGACTGCGTGGTGCAGAGCGAGGACCTGCCAAGCATCTACGAAGTGCCCGTCAACATGCAGCGCCAGGGGCTTGACGCCGCCATACTGAGAAAAATGGGACTGCCCGTAGGCGACACACCGCCGTTGGGACCATGGCGCAGCTTCCTCGACCGTATGCACCATGCCGTGATAGAGGTGAATATCGCACTCGTAGGGAAATACGACCTGCAGGATGCATACAAAAGCATCAGGGAGAGCCTCGTGCAGGCGGGCATTTACAACGACAGGAAGACGAAGATTCATTTCATCAACAGCGAACTCGTCACTGAACAGAACATCGCAGAGAAACTCAGCGGAATGGACGGAGTGGTAATTTGCCCGGGATTCGGAAAACGCGGCATAGAGGGCAAACTGATTGCGGCGAGATACACGCGCACGCATGACATACCCACCTTCGGCATCTGTCTCGGAATGCAGATGATGGTGATAGAGTTTGCAAGAAACGTGCTCGGATTCGCCGACGCTAACAGCAGGGAGATGGACGAAGAGACGACACACAATGTCATCGACATCATGGAGAACCAGAAGAACCTAACACTCATGGGCGGCACGATGCGCCTCGGAGGTTACGAGTGTACGCTCGTGCCGGGAAGCAAAGTGGCTGGCATCTACGGCGAAGAGAAGATTGTCGAACGTCACAGACACCGCTACGAGTTCAACAACGACTACGCCGAGATGTACGAGGCGAAAGGCATGAGATGCAGCGGCAGAAACGAAGAGAGCCAACTCGTCGAAATCGTGGAGATAACGGAACACAGATGGTATGTCGGAACACAGTTCCACCCGGAATATTCAAGCACGGTGCTGAAGCCCCATCCGCTATTCCTCGACTTCATACGCACTGCCGCAAAAACAAGAAGATAAGACACAAGCGGACCGAACAGTCTGTTTCGTGATATTAAAGACACAAAATGAAGGTGCCGAAGGCTATGAATTGTGATACAAGACATAACACTTCGGCACCTTTTGCTTGCAGTCGAAAGTTCGTATGATAGCAGTCGAAAGTTCGTATGGTAGCAGTCGAAAGTTCGTATGGTAGCAGTCGAAAAGTGTTTTTTGACGACAACGGAGATACGTACATTGCGGCCGATGACTTATTTTAAAGACAACAGAGACAACAAGAACAACTGAAAAAACAGGCGCAACGAGAGATGTCACGAGGTGACATACAACAAATACAACGGAGATTACTATTCGATGCGTTGCATATAGTATTTTCCGACAGTAAGGCAAAAGAGGATGTCAGCACGAGATACATGTGCAGAGACGTTTGATATTGCAGGGATAAGGTCTGATTTATAGTTAATTTATTTTAAAATTAAGACATTTGTCTGTCCGAATTTATTTGTATTGGACAATATGTAGTAACTTTGCAATATAATGACCAAATCATAAAACAACTCTAAAGAAAACATTAAAAACAACAAAAACCTAAACATCATGAAAAAAATGTTTCTTTCGCTGACAGCATTACTGATGTGTCTGTCTGCAAGTGCCTTTGAATTTGACGGCATTGACCTCAACGGAAGTTTTGTAGAGATAACACGCCAGATAAGCCAGAAAGGTTATGTATATGACGACACGAAGAATTGTCTGAAGGGTGTCTGTCAGGGAGACGAGATATACCTCTCTATCAACAACACCGACGTGAAGGAAAAGGGCAAGATAGGTCAGCTCATCATCGATGTGCCGATGAATGTCAACAACGCTTACACAGCTGTCTCAAAGACTTTCAACGTGGTTTATCATCAGATTGCAAAAGATGACAAATCAACAACTTATAAGGTTGCTGAAGACGGTACGACACTCGTTGTCACTGCCACAGGACAGGGCGTGCGCCTGACATACAACACTCCTTACTACAAAGTCAAGTAAGAATTACAGGAAATACAAATAACAATCTCATTCAGAGCCCCTTGACGAGGGGCTCTGAATGTATAGGGCAAACCTGCCGTAACGGGAAACAACACATCTTCTATATGGCTGCAAACAGGACAACACTCTCTTCTATCATCTGCTGCTGCCTCTGCGTGATCACATCGTGCGGAGCGGACAACCACATACGGAAAGGCGAGAAGTTCTATGCCGTGGGAGACTATTTTGACGCCGGAGAACAATTCAAGAAAGCATATTCAAAGACTCCCGCGAAAGAGAGGAAACGAAGGGGCGAGATAGCCTTGAGGCAGGCGGAGTGCTACAAGAGAATCAACGCCTCGCAGAAAGCCGTGGCGGCATACAGGAATGCCGTGAGATACAAGACCGCCACAACAGAGACACATCTCGACCTGGGCAGGCAGCTGCTGAAAACAGGCGACTACAAGAGTGCGGCAACGGAATTCAGAATGGTGCTGGATTCTATGCCGGACAATATCCTGGCAAAGAACGGACTGGCATCTGCCGAGAATGCGCCCGCATGGAAGAAAGAGGGGTCGAGATACACCGTGAAACGGCAGGATGTGCTGAACTCGAAACGCGCCGACTTCTCGCCGATGCTGGCAGGCGACCAATACGATATCCTGTATTTCACATCTACAAGGAACGAAGCCGCCGGCGACGAGCTGAGCGGCATCACGGGCACGAAATGCGCCGACATCTTCGTCTCGGAAAAAGACGACAAGGGGAAATGGAAGAAGCCGCAGCCCGTAGATGGCGGACTGAACACGGTGTATGACGAGGGCACGCCCGCCCTGACACCTGACGGACATACGATGTATATCACGCAATGCCTCACCGACGACCAGTACCCGCGCTATGCACAGATAGCGCAATCGAGAAGGTCGGACGCCTCGTGGGGTAAGGCGGAGGCCGTGCAGATCACGAAAGACACGCTGTCGAGCTATGCCCACCCCGCCGTCTCGCCAGACGGTAAATGGCTCTACTTCGTCTCAGACATGCCGGGAGGACAAGGCGGCACGGACATCTGGCGCGTCAGACTGACGACAAACGGCATGGGAGGAGTGGAGAACCTCGGACCGAAGGTGAACACTCCCGGCAACGAGATGTTTCCGACATTCAGGCCGAACGGCGACTTCTACTTCTCGTCTGACGGACTGCCAGGCATGGGAGGGTTGGACATATACTACATAACGGCAGATTCTGCCGGCGGGATGAAGGTTGTGCATCCCGGATACCCGCTGAACTCAAGGGGCGACGACTTCGGCATGACTTTCGAAGGGCTGCAGAACAAAGGGTATTTCTCCAGCAACAGAGACGACCAGGGCAGGGGATGGGACAAGATCTACCGGTTTGAAAACCCAGACATCATACAGACGATAAAGGGATGGGTGTATGAAACGGACGGCTACGAGCTGCCCAACGCTCTCGTCTATCTCGTCGGCGACGACGGTACAAACCTCACGCTGAGTGTGAAAGGTGACGGTTCGTTCGAGCAGATGGTCAAACCGGGAGTGACGTATGTCATTCTTGCCACCTGTCAGGGACACCTGAACCATAAAGAGGAGATAAGCATAGCGGCGGTGACGGAATCGACAGAACACACGCTGCAGTTCCCTCTCGCCAACATCAGCGTGCCGACACTCATAGAGAACATCTTCTACGACTTTGACAAAGCGACACTGAAACCGGAATCAACCGCCGCGCTCGACAAACTCGTCGAACTGCTGAACGAGAACCCGAACATCACAATAGAACTGTCGGCACACTGCGACTACAGGGGCTCCGAGACATACAACAGAACGTTGTCGCAGAAACGGGCTGAAGCCGTGTGCAACTATCTCTCTGAACACGGCATCGCAGCAGACAGACTGACGCCCGTGGGATATGGAAAAAACAAGCCGAAAGTGATAAGGAAAAAACAAGCCGGGAAATATAACTGGCTGAAAGAGAACGATGTCCTGACACAGGAATTTATCGAGAAACTGCCGAAAGAACAGCAGGAGATATGCAACCAGCTGAACAGAAGGACGGAATTCCTTGTCCTGCGAACCACCTACGGCATGTTTGACGAGAAAGGCAAGCTCATCACCACACCGAAGAAAAAGAAAGAGAAACACTCTGAGAACGACGCTTTCTTCGATTTCTGACAGAGGCGCACAGAAAAGGTTAAAACCCGTTAATTGCTTGTAAGATTGGCTATTTTTTAGTTACTTTGCATCGAATTTGGGATTTTATGCGACTGAAGGAACATTTTCGTCAAGACAAATGAGAAGAACCATGCTTGTCTGCAACCCTCCGTCGCAGTGCTGAAGGCAGACGAAACCGACAGCGAAGGAAAGGAAATCCCGGAAAGAAAAATCAAAAAAACAAACATTTCTCTTCATTCATAATGTCCAGAAAAAGGAAGAAAAGAACAAACCATACCGGCAGCCTGCAAGTCATAACGCTATGTCTCAGCACAGCTTTGGTACTGATACTACTCGGCTCGGCGGTGTTCACCTTGCTGACAGCGCGCAACCTGTCAAGTTATGTAAAAGAGAACCTTGTGGTCACGGTGTTGTTGAGCGACGAGAGCACCATACCCGAATCCCAGCGTATATGCAAACGTCTGGGACATAAACGTTATGTCTATAGCGCAACGTACATCAGCCCGACACAGGCTCTGAAAGAGCATATAAAGGCCATGGGGTCTGACCCTACGGACTTTCTCGGCAGCAATCCTTTTGTCGGAAGTATCGAGATGCAGCTTAAGGCGGAATATGCCAATAACGATTCGCTGAAATGGATAACGAAAGAGCTGCGTTCAATACAGAAAGTGACCGAGATAACATATCAGAAAGACCTGATAGACCAGGTGAACAACAACCTCCAGCGCATCAGTATGGTGCTGATTGTGCTGGCGGCGCTGCTGACGTTCATCTCCTTCTCGCTCATCAACAACACGGTGCGCCTGAGCATCTTCGCCCGGCGCTTCACCATCCACACGATGAAACTTGTCGGAGCGTCGTGGGCTTTCATCCGATGGCCGTTCATAAAGAGAGCTCTCGCCCAAGGTCTCGTATCAGCACTGCTGGCAGACGGCGTGCTGGCAGCCGGCTTGTACTGCCTCTATGTCTATGAACCCGACATACTGCTTGTCGTCGATGTCCCCGTGATGGCGGTGACGGGATGTGCCGTGCTCCTGTCCGGGCTTCTCATCACGACATTCTGCTCATACCTCTCGGTAAACAAGTTCCTGAGAATGACTGCTGGGGATTTATACAAGATTTAGCTGACTGACAGACGAGTTGACAAGTTGGCAAGTTATTAGGTTTAGTTGACAAGTTGATTCTTTTAGTTTAAGGATTTACAACATATTACGTCCGGAAGGGACTAAAGCAGCCAGCCCGGGTTAATGCCCCCGGGTGACAGAACAACAAACATCAAGAAATGAATAACAGAAATTTTGCTTTTGGAAAAAGAAACTTCGTCGCTCTTGCAGCAGGCATCATCGTCATCCTCATCGGCTTTGCGCTGATGAGTGGCGGAAGCTCTACGGAAGAGCGTTTCGACGCTTCTATCTTTGACACACGTCGCATCGTCGTCGCTCCCATCGTGACATTCATCGGCTTCGCTTCAATCATCTATGCCATCATTCTGAAGCCGAAAGACGACACAAGCGAGAATGCCGAAGAATGAAAAATCGCCGGCAGAGGTGTCTGCCGACGTTTGTCACTCATCTTAAAGAAGGCCGGAAGGCCCGGAAAACAAAAACTGCTTATATATAATAAGGTAATGGATTGGATACATGCACTTCTTCTCGGATTCCTGCAAGGCATAACAGAATATCTCCCCGTGAGTTCGAGCGGACACCTTGAACTGGCAAAAGAACTGCTCGGAGCGGAAGCGAAGGCAGGCGGACTGAAATTCGACATCATCGTTCATGTGGCAACGGTGATGTCAACACTTGTCATCCTGTGGAAAGAGATAAGATGGATTTTCGACGGACTGCTGAAATTCAGATGGAACGCCGAAACACGTTATGCGATGAACATCGTCGTATCTATGATTCCCATCGGCATCGTAGGGCTTTTCTTCAAGGAAAGAATAGAAGCCATATACAGCGGCAACACGCTGCTTGTGGTAGGCGTATGCCTGCTTGTCACGGCATTGCTGTTAGCGGCGACACAGTTCTACAAGCCGAAAGAGCGCGAGAACATCTCCACACTACACGCCTTCATCATCGGCATAGCACAGACGGTAGCCATTCTGCCCGGACTGTCACGCTCTGGCTCTACAATAGCGACAGGACTGCTTCTGGGCAACTCAAAGCAGAAACTGGCACAGTTCTCGTTCCTGATGGTTATTCCGCCGATTCTCGGAGAGGCACTGATAGACTTCAAGCACATCTTCGCTCCGTCGCAGGAGTATCTCACAGCAAACGGTGCGGCGGAGGCACTACCCTTGTCGGCGATGATAGCGGGGTTCTTGGCAGCTTTCGTCAGCGGATGTATTGCCTGCAAATGGATGATATCTATAGTGAGAAAGAGCAATCTCATATATTTCGCCATCTACTGCGCCGTCATCGGCATCATCGCACTATGCCATGTGTGACACAGGACTGACGGCAGACGTAAAGACAAGAAAATGCGAACAAACTGTCAGTTCGCCAACCACGACCATCAACTTGTCAACCGGAAAATAACCAAACACACCATCTTATCGTGAATTTCAGAGAAGGAGAATTCATATATATCAACAAGCCGTACGGCATGTCAAGCTTCGGGGCACTGGCACATATCCGCCATGTCATATCGAAACGTCTCGGCGTGAAACGCGTGAAGATAGGCCATGCAGGCACTCTCGACCCGCTGGCGACGGGTGTCCTGGTGCTTTGCACGGGAAAGAAGACAAAGCTAATCGACCAACTGCAACGGGAGACGAAAGAATACATAGCTGACATAAGGTTCGGCGCAACAACTCCGTCGTATGACAGAGAACACACCGTTGACCACACTTATCCGAAACACCATATCAGCGAAGAGGGCGTGAGGGCTGTTATCCCGCACTTTTTAGGCGAGACGATGCAAGTGCCGCCAGTGTATAGCGCATGCAACATCAACGGAAAACGCGCCTACGAATACGGACGGAAAGGACATGACGTTACCCTCGCGGCAAAACCCGTCGTCATTCATGAGATAGAGATGCTTGAATATGACGATGTAGAGAAGACCGCCAAACTGAGGGTGGTATGCGGAAAAGGCACGTACATACGCTCTCTTGCAAGAGACATTGGCGAGGCGATGGGCAGCGGGGCATATATCACCGCCCTTTGCAGGTCGCGCGTAGGCAAAGTGTCACTGAAAGAAGCCCTGACGCTTGACGAATTTCACGAATGGTTTGAAAAACAGGATGTCGAACCATATTAGCCCGAATGCCTCGCCACAACGCATCGCAGAGCCTCAGACATACGGCATCATGCCGCTTCAACAAAGCGAAACGACATAATTCCCCCGAACAAAATTACGAAACAAGAAACAAGATAATGAAACTGTCACAATTCAAATTCAAATTGCCAACAGAGCAGGTCGCACTCTATCCACATACAGAAGAGCATATCATCACAACCGACAACAACGAGACCGTGAACACCTTCAGTGTGAAGCGTCCGGACAAGGCACGCCTCATGGTCTTGCACAAGAAGTCGCAGACAATAGAGATGTTCCGCACCGACCTCGACGGCAATCCGATGTCAGAGATCGACGGCTCGCCATCATACATACAGTTCACTGACCTTGTGAAATATTTTGACGAGGGCGACACATTCATATTCAACAATACAAAGGTCTTCCCCGCACGACTGTACGGAACAAAAGAGAAGACAGACGCGAAGATTGAAGTCTTCCTGCTCAGAGAACTGAATCAGGAGATGCGCCTGTGGGACGTCCTTGTAGAACCGGCGAGAAAGATACGTATCGGAAACAAACTCTTCTTTGACGAATCTGGGACCATGGTGGCTGAAGTGATCGACAACACCACCAGCCGCGGCAGAACACTCAGGTTTCTTTACGACTGCCCGCACGACGAATTCAAACGCGAACTCTTTGCTTTGGGAGAATCTCCTCTGCCAAGATATATCATAGCAAAAGACCTTAACGGAGGAAGAGAACGCCCTGTGACAGAAGAAGATATAGACGATTTCCAGTGTGTCTTCGCCGAGAAGGAAGGCGCAGTGACAGCCCCTGCGACCGGACTGCATTTCACAAGAGAGATGATGAAACGCATGGAGATTGCCGGCATACAAAACACTTTCATCACACTACATTGCGGACTGGGAAACTTCAACGACATCGAAGTGGAAGACCTGACAAAACACAAGATGGATTCCGAACAGATGGAAATAACGAAAGAGACCTGCGAGAAAGTGAACAAGGCAAAACTCGCCGGACACCGTATCTGCGCCGTAGGCACCAGCGTGACGAAGGCCACTGAGACTGCTGTCGGGACAGACGGAATGCTGAAGCCGTACGAGGGATGGACAAACAAATTCATTTTCCCGCCATACGACTTCGGACTGGCTGACTGCATGATCGCCAACTTCTACCACCCGCTCTCTACGCTCATCATGAACGTGGCGGCATTCGGAGGATATGACCTCGTGATGGAGGCATACAAAAAGGCTCTCGCCAACGGATACAGGTTCGGATGCTTCGGCGACGCCATGCTGATTCTTAACGACTGATGTCTGCCAACGACATACATTACACGGCAATGCAGATGAAGAAGCATGACGTCTTCCTGAGTTTAGGAACTAACCTCGGCAACAAAGAGAAGAACCTGACAACAGCAATAGAACTTCTGGAAAAGACGGTTGGCAATATCATTTGCCAATCTTCTTTTTTGTTTACTGAGCCTTGGGGATTCGAGAGCGACAACGCATTCCTCAACGCTGCACTTCATATCGGGACAGACCTCACACCGACGCAGCTGCTCGACACCACTCAGGAGATAGAGAAAACGATGGGGAGGACATCGAAGTCAGCCGGCGGGCAATACGAAGACAGGCTGATAGACATCGACATACTTCTCTACGACAGACAACGCATCGACACCGGACGCCTAACCGTGCCACACCCGCTGATGCTTCAGCGGCAGTTCGTGACCGAACCGCTCAGCCAGATTTTGCCTGACTATGCGGAGGTGGTGGCAAGCATACTGCATCAGGCAAACAATACAGCATCAACACGATAATACATACATGAAGATATACTCAGATACGGAACTTGCACAAATTCTCGACAAACCTGTCTTCCGCCTCATCGGAGAGACTGCCGACGAACAAGGTGTGGAATGCTATGTCGTAGGAGGATTTGTAAGAGACATCTTCCTCGAACGGCCGTCAAACGATATCGATGTCGTTGTCGTCGGCAGCGGGATAGACATTGCCAAAGCAATGAAGGAGAAGATAGGCAGACGCGCCAAACTCTCTGTCTTCAAGAACTTCGGCACGGCACAGGTGTGCATCTACGACAAAGCGGGCAACAGACGGGAGATAGAGTTTGTAGGAGCAAGAAAAGAGAGCTACAGCCACAACTCGAGAAAGCCTGTCGTAGAAAACGGAACACTCGAAGACGACCAGAACAGACGCGATTTCACCATCAACGCAATGGCTGTCTGTCTGAACAAAGAACGCTTCGGCGAGCTTGTTGACCCCTTCGACGGCATCTACGACCTCGAAGACGGCATCGTGCGGACGCCGCTCGACCCTGACGTCACTTTCTCAGACGACCCGCTCAGAATGATGAGATGCATACGGTTCGCCACACAACTCAACTTCTTTATCGACGACGAGACTTTCGACGCTCTCGAAAGAAACAAAGAACGCATCAGAATAATCTCGGGAGAGAGGATTCAGGAAGAGATGAACAAAATCATGAGCACGAAGACACCGTCGAAAGGACTGGTGGAGATGCACCGCTGCGGACTGCTGCATATCATACTGCCGGAACTCACCAACCTCGACATAGTGGAGAAGGGACCGGACGGAAGAGGACACAAAAACAATTTCTACCATACGCTCGAAGTGCTTGACAACGTAGCGAAGAAATCAGACAACCTATGGCTCAGATGGGCGGCTCTGCTCCATGACATCGGCAAGGCAAAGACCAAACGATGGGATCCGCAGAACGGATGGACTTTCCACAACCACAACTACGTCGGGGCAAAGATGCTGCCGGATATCTTCAGAAGGCTCAAACTGCCTTTGGACATGAAGATGAAATATGTGCAGAAACTTATCGACCTGCACATGCGCCCCATAGCCATTGCTGACGAGGTGGTGACTGACAGCGCTGTGAGAAGGCTAATAAACGATGCCGACGACGACATCGACGACCTCATGACACTGTGCGAGGCGGACATCACAAGTCGTAACGAACTGAGAAAGAAACATTTCATCGAGAACTTCCGCATCGTCAGGACAAAACTTTCAGATCTGAAAGAGCGCGACTTCAAACGTCTGCTGCAGCCGGTCATAGACGGCAACGAGATAATGGAGATGTTCGGACTGAAACCGTCAAAAGAGGTTGGAACTCTGAAACTGACACTGAAGAATGCCGTGCTCGACAACTCCGTGCCCAACGAGCGCGAACCGCTTCTGAAACTTCTGATGAAGAAGGCGGAGAGTATGGGACTGACACCGAAATCATAATGAAGGACACTGTGGCACAGTATGATTCCCGACTGTCACACAGTTCCTGAAGATACACAACGCTAAAAATTCACAAGACGTTGATACAACGGACGTTACGGTGCAACGCAGAACAACCGAAAACAACACAAAAATCATTGAACATGAAATACTTAATAGAAGCTCCGGACATACTTGACACTACAATAGAACTGCCGTCATCCAAAAGCATAAGCAACCGGGCACTCATCATCAGCGCCATGGCATCAGCCTACAACAACGAGCCGCTTGTCCTGCCCGACAACCTGTCTGACTGCGACGACACAGAGGTTGTCGTCAACGCACTGAAGAATATGCCTGAGACAATAGACATCAAGGCTGCCGGAACGGCGATGCGCTTCATGACGGCATGGCTCTGCATCTGCGAAGGACAATCGCATACCATCACGGGAACCGAACGTATGAGACACCGCCCTATCAAGATTCTTGTCGATGTGCTCAGACACCTCGGGGCAGACATCGAATATACAGGAGAAGAAGGGTATCCGCCTCTGAAAATAAAGGGAAAGAAAATCAAGGGCGGCAGAATATCAATACCCGGAAACATCAGTTCGCAATACATCTCTGCACTGCTTCTTATAGCACCGGCCATGGAGAACGGTCTGCGACTGACACTGACGGGCAACATCGTGTCGCGCCCGTACATCGACCTCACGCTGTCGGTGATGAACGATTTCGGCGCTGACGCAGAGTGGACGGGAGTTGACACTATAGAGGTGAAGCCTCAGATGTACAAGTCACGACATTATTATATAGAGAACGACTGGAGTGCGGCATCATACTGGTATGAGATGATGGCACTGTTCTGTAACGAGAAATGCAGCGTGCAGCTCGGCGGGCTGATGGATTCGTCGAGACAAGGCGACGCACAAGTGAAATACATATTCTCCATGCTCGGCGTGAAGACAAGTTTCGAGACACGCAAGGCGATGTCGCCTACCGTCGTCACATTGTCATACCACGACAACCAGCTGCCAAGGGTGGATTTCGACTTCACGCACCAGCCCGACCTCGCACAGACACTCATAGCCACATGTCTTGCCTGCGGGATGCACTTCCATTTCAGGGGACTTGCATCGCTGAAGATAAAAGAGACGGACCGCATCGAGGCGATGAAGACAGAAATGCGACGTCTGGGATATGTCATACACGACTACAACGACAGCGAACTGAGATGGGAAGGCGAGAGATGCCAGCCTGACGACAGCCCCGTGCAGACTTACGACGACCACCGCATGGCAATGGCTATCGCACCAATGGCTGTCATACACGGACCACTGACGATAGAGAATCCAGAAGTGGTGTCAAAATCATACCCGGGATTCTGGAAAGATCTCGCCAAGGCGGGATTCAAAATCACCGAGACTGAATAGAGAACTGTCGCACACACAATATTTCATGCTTCATAACGTTATAATAAAGAAATGACAATCCTGTTTCTGGCTTTGGCCATCCTGGCGGTAGTCGCGGCGACAATAGGATTTCTCGGCAAAGACAATGCCGTGGTCCGCAATGCCGGAAACGGCAGTGACGGCAACTGCAGCACATGCTCGTCAGCAAGCGACAAATGCGAGCAGGAATGCCTTCTTGAAACATTCGTCAATCAGCCAGAGTATTTCGACGATGAAGAGCTGGACAGATATGCCAACCGCCCGTCCGACTCGTACAACGAGGATGAAGTGGACGAATTTTCAGAGATTCTCTACTCCCTCTCACCTGGCGAAGAGGTGAAGGCTTGGAGCAGAAGCCTCACCGTCAGAGGCATAAACATACCCGACGAGCTGAAGGATGAACTTATCTTGCTGTCAACGTCAGACGCAGGCTGAGGAACATGCCTGACCATGCTGCCGGCATCAGAGACAAGCCGGACCACGTACCGACTACGCTGACAACAGGCATAAACCGACACTGCTGCGCCACCCCACCCTCTCCCCTATCAGAACACCATCATGAAAAAACGTCGCACACATACCCTCGCCATGACAATGGCAAGCGTCACATTGCTGCTGACGCTCATCTCGTGTTCTACACAGAAGAACACGGGCGCTTCAAGATGGTGGCACAGTTTCAACACCCGCTACAACACATACTACAACGGCGCACAGGCATACATCGAAGGCTCCCTCGCCAAAGAACAGGGCAACAAAGACGACTTCACAGAAGTGCTGCCGCTATACACCGTGGAGAACAAGGCGAGCAAAGAACTGGGCAAGGCGAATTTTGAAATGGCGATTCTTAAGTCAAAAAAGGCTATCAAACAGCATTCCATCAAGAAACGCCCAGAATGGAAAAACACGAGAAAGAAGACAGAACGTGACATCGAATGGCTCAACCGCAAGGAATACAACCCCTTCATGTGGAAAGCATGGATGCTTATGGGCAGGTCACAGTTCCACAAAGGGGCGTTCGACGAGGCGGCGTCAACCTTCTCCTATATGTCGCGCCTCTATCGGACACAGCCTGACATCTATGCGAAGTCAAGGGCATGGCTGGCAAAAAGCTATGTCCAGCAGGGCTGGTTGTACGATGCAGAGGATGTCATTCGCAACATGTCGAGAGACAGTATTGACTGGCGTGCGCAGAAAGAGTGGAACTACACCATGGCTGACTACTACCTCCACCTGCACGACTATGAGAACGCCGCAGTCTATCTGAAGAGAGTGATAGCCAAAGAACAACGCAAGATGCAAAGGGCACGCGAATGGTACATTCTCGGACAGATTATGTCTCTGCAAGGTCGGCACGACGAGGCATACAACGCTTTCAGACATGTCATCAGGCAGAACCCGCCTTACGAACTTGAATTCAATGCGCGTATCGCCATGACCGAGAACATCACTCCTGCAACAGCGCAGGGCAAGTCTGTCTCGAAGACAAAACTCAAGACGCTGAAACGCATGGCGCGGTCGGGCAAGAACGCCGATTATCTTGACCAGGTGTATTACGCCATGGGCAATATTCTCCTTGCAGACGGCGACACCGCAAATGCTGTCAGCGCTTACGAGAAAGGCGTGAAAGAGGCTAAGCGGACCGGAATAGAGAAAGGCGTGCTGCTACTGCAGCTCGGCAATATCTATTGGGAGACAGAGAAATACAGCGACGCCAGACGATGCTACGGCGAGGCGATAGGACTGCTCGACAAAGACCGTGACGGATACGAGGAACTTGACAGACGTTCTGCAGTGCTCGACGAACTCTGCCCGCACACCGAGACTATACATCTCCAGGATTCGCTGCAGCAGTTGTCGCGCATGAGCGAGACTGAGCGCAATGCCGCCATAGACAAGATTATCGACGCACTGAAAAAGAAAGAGAAAGAAGAGAAACTTGCTGAACTGGAGAAGCAGGCTGCCGCAAACAGTCGTCCTGGCACAGGCAACGCCACAATGAAGAACGGCGCAGTTTCCCGTCCGGTTGCCTCAGCCTCGAAGCAGAATAGCGTATGGTATTTCTACAACCCTACTGCCGTGAAACAAGGTATGCAGGCATTCCGCCGCCAATGGGGCGAACGCGAGAACACCGACGACTGGCAGCGCATCAACAAAACCGTTGTGGCTACAGAGAACAATGCAGACATGGCAGAAACAGACAGCACGCAACAAGACATGATGCCTTCAGAAGAGAAGGCAACACCGGATTCGGCTGTCAACGACCCGCACCGGCGGGAGTACTACCTTGCGCAGATTCCTTTCACAGAAGAACAGCTTGCGGAGAGCAACAGCCTCATTGCCGACGCCCTCTTCGGCTCTGCAATAATATTCAAGGACAAGCTTGACAACCTCGCGCTGTCAGAGAAAGCCTTCATGCGCTTAGTCAGCATGCAGCCAGACTATGCCTTGATGGACGAGGTGTATTACCACCTCTTCCTTCTATATTCACGCAAAGGAGAGCGGAGGAAAGCTGAGACATACAAGACAAGACTTGTCGAGGCCTACCCGCAGTCTCAGTTAGGCCAAATTATCTCTGACCCTAACTTTGAATACAATGCCCGCTACGGCACGCACCTTGAGGATTCGCTTTACGCCGAAACATACAACGCATTCCGCAACAACGATTTCGACACTGTGCTGAAGAACGGCAGGCAGTCAGAACGCTTGTACCCCCTCGGTGTCCATCGCGACCGTTTCCTTTTCGTAAACGGCATGACACAGTTGGAGACTGGTCGCCCGGACAGTTGTATCAACGCCATGCGACGCATCGTAGAAGACTATCCGCAGTCGCCGGTCGCCAAACTTGCCGGCATGATCCTGAACGGGGTGAAAGACGGAAGGAAACTACACAAGAACTCATTCGTCAACGGCAACATCTGGGATATGCGCCTTCAGGAGACCGACGAGGCTGCCGACACTGTGACATGGCAGTTCTCTGACGAACCGTCGGACGATTACATATATCTCATGGCATACATTCCCGATTCTCTTGCCGCCGACGGTGTCGATGCCACTACCGCAGAGAACCGCCTACTGTTTGAACTGGCGCGATACAACTTCACGAGTTTCCTTGTCCGTAACTTCGAGATTGCCACGTCAGACGAATACCTGAACATGCACAGCATCTCAGTCAGCGGATTCCATACCATCGAGGAGGCGATGGTATATGCACGCCGTATCGCATCGGAGAAGAGCATACAAAGACGGATGAAAGGTGTACGCACAATCGTCATCAGCCGCCAGAACCTCGCTCTGCTCGGCACACGCCTGTCATACAACGACTATGAGGAGTTCTTCTCCACACACTACGCCCCGATGGAGCTGCCGTCCGCCCCGATACTGAACGAACAGATTGTATCACCCGAGGACTACGATCCCGAAAGGCATCCTTCTGCAGGTGGCAACAATGTCGGTGCCGAAACAGACAATGAACAGACCGGCAACAACTCAAACACTACCTTGCCGGAATCTCAAGGCATAACTGTCAGCGACGACATCCCCTTGCCGCAATCTCAAGGCATCACTGTCAGCGACGACATCCCCTTGCAACCAGCCCAAGGCATCACTGTCAGCGACGACAAGCCCTTGCCGCAATCTCAAGGCATCACTGTCAGCGACGACAAGCCTGTCAGCAACGATACATCCTCACCTATAAAAGCAGCCTCGAACGCTACGGGTGCAGGAAGTTCCGCTTCAACAAAAGCAGGTTCGAATGTTACTGGTGCAGGCGGCCCAGCTGCTGACAGCACAAAGGCATCCTCCGCAACGCCACGCCAGAATGCAGTAAAGAGCAAGAACAAAACCGAGCGTCAGGTTATCAACTCCGACATCCTCGAGATTATAGACGACGCGCCGGACACCAAGCGCCAGACTACAACGAAACAGAAACAGAAGAAGCAACAGAAGCGTGATGACGAATATTTCGAATTCGACGGATTCTGATTTACACCTTTTCCTGTCACACGCTTCACAAACCATACCGCACCTCATGAACAACGGAAAACTCTTATGGGTAGATGACGAGATAGAACTGTTGCGCGCCCATCTTCTCTTCCTCCAGAAGAAAGACTACAATGTCACGACTGTCAACAACGGCACCGATGCCATCGAACTGTGCCAGCAGCAGAACTTCGACCTTATCCTTCTCGACGAGATGATGCCTGGCATCAGCGGTCTCGAAACCTTGCAGCGCATCAAAGCCATACAGCCGCAGACACCGGTCGTGATGGTCACAAAATCAGAAGAAGAGCACATCATGGACCAGGCCATCGGAAGCAAGATAGCCGACTATCTCATCAAGCCTGTCAACCCTTCGCAGATTCTACTGACGCTGAAGAAACACATTCACCGCATGGAGATCATCACCGAAGTGACACAGACAAGCTATCGCCAGCATTTCGGACAACTCTCCATGCAAATCTCCGACAGCAGCAGCGTTGATGACTGGAAACAGGTCTATCGCACACTTGTCGATTGGGAACTGACCCTCTCTGATGCTGAATCCGGCATGACAGAGATGCTCGACATGCAGAAGGAGGAAGCCAATGCCGCCTTTGCAAAGTTCATACGTCGCAACTATCTCTCGTGGGTCTCACCCGAGAGTATGTCACGCAGCGCAGAGCGTCCCCTGCTCTCTCCCGACATCATGAAGCGTTATGTCTTTCCCCGTCTCGACGAAGGCGGCGGCAGCCTCTTCTTCATTGTCATTGACAATCTGCGCTACGACCACTGGCGCACGCTCACCTCGGAGATCACCACGCTGTTTGACATCGACGAAGACCTCTATCTCTCCATTCTCCCTACCGCTACGCAATATGCCCGCAACGCCATCTTCTCCGGTCTTATGCCCGACAAGATCTCGACACTCTTCCCCACCCTTTGGGTTGACGAAGACAGCGAAGAGGGGAAGAATCTGAACGAGGAGCCTTTGGTCAGGACACATCTTGACCGTTTCCGCCGCCGCGACACATTCTCCTATCACAAGATAAACGATTCTCAGGGAGCCGAGCGTCTCGTTGACCGCTTCGACAGCCTTCTCCACAACGACCTCAATGTCGTAGTACTCAATTTCGTTGACATGCTGTCCCACGCCCGTACAGAATCAAAGATGGTGCGCGAGCTGGCAAACAACGAGGCTGCCTACCGCTCCATCACGCGTTCGTGGTTCCGCCATTCCGCTGTGGCAGAGTTGTTCAGACGTCTTGCACAGCACTCGTGCCGCATCGTCCTCACCACCGACCACGGCTCGATACGCACCACAAAACCTGTCCGCATCATCGGCGACCGCAACACCAACACCAACCTCCGCTACAAGCTCGGCAAGAATCTCAACTGCCAGTCTAAGGATGTCTTCACCGTCAAGAACCCTCGCGAGGCACAGCTGCCGTCACCCAACCTCTCCACGAGCTACATCTTCGCCACCGGCAACACCTTCTTCGCCTATCCCAACAACTACAACCACTATGCCTCATACTACAAGGACACCTTCCAGCACGGAGGCATATCGATGGAAGAGATGCTCATACCCATCGTCACTCTCACGCCGAAGAAGCGCTAAATCCCCACACAAGCATTCTCGCATACATTCTTAGGGTGTACAGTTTGATGTGCAAAAAATGAATATCATAATTCTGAAGGTCATGTTTGTAATTGTCTCGCTTTGGTTTTTACGACAACAGAGACAACAGGAACAACGGTCAGATTCTAAACTCTATGTTGTCTGTTGACAACAACAAAAACAACTTTTACCAGCCTAAAGGCTGGTTGCCACTTGACCCAACTTTTACGTTTGTCGCGCTGAACCAA
>SFIS01000020.1 GCA_004555245.1 Bacteroidales bacterium | reverse complement strand
AGAGACTACCAAGAAACACAACAACTCACCATACACTGCTATCCGTGCTCTGTTCTAAGCACGGAGGGCAGCTGTATGCCTAATCGCTGAATAGTTACACAGATGAAACGGGTAGTTAAAAAAACATAAACCGGAGGCTGGGTATGCACTCCAAATGATTTATTTTTAGTAACTTTGCAGATTGGTAAGGGATACTGTGCCCACTTGCTTCCCCCTGCGGCCTGCAAGGTTAGGAGCATAAGTCCAAGTATTAATCATTTATTTATAATTCATTTTTTTATTTACATGTCTAACTTTAAAAATGTGCAGCCTCTCGACGACTTCAACTGGGAAGATTTCGAGAACGGCGGCAGCAACAACGTCAGCAAAGAAGACCTTGAAAAGGCTTATGATGAAACTCTGAACAAGGTGTCTGAACATCAGGTTGTTGACGGTACAGTAATCTCTGTCGATAAGAAAGAGGTTATCGTGAACATCGGCTACAAGAGCGATGGCATCATCCCGGCTTCTGAGTTCCGCTACAATCCTGACCTTAAGGCAGGTGACACCGTTGAGGTGTATGTAGAAAACCCGGAGGACAAAAAGGGACAGCTCGTCCTTTCTCACAAGAAAGCACGCCTCTCCAAGTCTTGGGACCGCGTCAATGCAGCGCTCGACAACGAAGAGGTTGTTCAGGGCTATGTCAAGTGTCGCACTAAGGGCGGCATGATCGTTGACGTATTCGGCATCGAGGCATTCCTTCCAGGCTCGCAGATCGATGTTCATCCAATACGCGACTACGACGTATTCGTCGGAAAGACAATGGAATTCAAGGTTATCAAAATCAACCAGGAGTTCAAGAATGTTGTCGTTTCGCACAAAGCGCTTATTGAGGCTGAACTCGAGGCACAGAAGAAAGAGATCATCTCCAAACTCGAAAAAGGACAGGTGCTTGAGGGTACTGTCAAGAACATCACATCCTACGGCGTATTCGTTGACCTCGGTGGTGTTGACGGACTCATTCACATCACTGACCTCTCATGGGGTCGCGTAAGCAATCCGCATGAGGTTGTAGAGCTCGACCAGAAGATAAATGTCGTTATCCTCGACTTCGATAACGAGAAGAAGCGTATCGCTCTCGGTCTCAAGCAACTCACTCCGCATCCATGGGATGCTCTCGACGCTAACCTCAAGGTGGGCGACCACATCAACGGCAAAGTCGTTGTCATCGCCGATTACGGAGCATTCGTTGAAATCGCTCCGGGCGTTGAAGGTCTTATCCACGTCAGCGAAATGTCTTGGAGCCAGCACCTCCGCTCTGCACAGGACTTCCTCCACGTCGGCGACCAGGTTGAGGCTGTAATCCTCACTCTCGACCGCGAGGAGCGCAAGATGTCTCTCGGCATCAAACAGCTTAAGGAAGACCCATGGGAGAACATCGAACAGAAATATCCTGAAGGTTCTAAGCACACTGCACGCGTTCGCAACTTCACCAACTTCGGCGTGTTCGTAGAGCTTGAAGAGGGTGTTGACGGCCTCATCCACATCTCTGACCTCTCTTGGACAAAGAAGGTTAAGCATCCGTCAGAGTTCACGCAGGTAGGTGCAGAAATTGAGGTTGTAGTTCTCGAAATAGACAAGAAGAACCGTCGTCTCTCTCTCGGCCACAAGCAGCTTGAGGACAACCCATGGGATACATACGAGACAATCTACACTCCGGGTTCTGTACACACAGGCAAGATCTCCGAGATGATGGACAAGGGCGCTGTCATTACTCTGAACGAAGGTGGCGAGGGCTTCGCTACTCCTAAGCACCTCCAGAAGCAGGACGGCACACAGGCTCAGGTCGGCGAAGAACTCGAATTCAAGGTTATCGAGTTCGTGAAAGAGACTAAGCGTATCATCCTCAGCCACTCACGTACATTTGAGGAGAGCGCAGAAGAGCCAAAGAAGCGCAACCCGCGTCCTTCGCGCCAGAAGAAGGAAGAGACAGCTGTCATCCAGAATGTCGCTGCTTCTACTACTCTCGGCGACCTCGACGCTCTCGCACAGCTCAAAGCTCAGATGGAGAAAGGCGAATAACCTGTATTCGACCCTATAAGCACATTTACATAACCCGTCTGCATCCCTGTGGTGCAGACGGGATTTTGATTTGTGAGAAAACTGAAGACTGCTTAGTGGATTATAGTTCCGATAGGCGTAAACAATTAGGGTGTACAGTTTGATGTACCGTTGTCAACAGACAACATAGAGTTCACAATCAGACCGTTGTTCCTGTTGTCTCTGTTGTCGTAAAAACCAAAGCGCAAAAGCGTTAAATATCCTGCTGTCATCTACGCTTTTGCGCTTTCAGCGCGACCACCAGCTACATGAAATAACCCAGGGTGTCGCTACGCTCTACCCTGGGCTATGCGCTTTTGCGCTTTCAGCGCGACAATTACAAACATGAACTTCAGAATTAGGATATTCAATTTTTGCACATCAAACTGTACACCCTAGTAAACAATTCACGTCAGAAGAGAAATAAGCTAAAGACGGCTGCCTGTTTTGTCAGCAGGCAGCCGTCTTCAGTTTAATATCTATGTGTTTGTAAGTCTCGCTATCTCTGTCTTGCATTGTTCCATAAGCCACTTCGGCGTGCTTGTAGCACCGCAGATGCCTACGCTGTGGATGCCTTGCAGCCATTCGGAACGTATCTCGTCAGGGCATTCAAGATGATGACAGTTGCTGTTCACCTTGCGGCATTCGTTCAGCAGCACTTTCCCATTGCTTGATTTCATTCCTGACACAAACAGGATGAGGTCGTGTTTCTTGGCGAATGCGCGTATGTTGTCCATACGGTTGGCAACCTGCCTGCATATCGTGTCGAAGCTCTTGAAGACATATCCGGGCTCTATGTGACTTGTCAGGAACTCTATGATACGCCTGTATTCGTCGAGAGACTTTGTAGTCTGCGAGTAGAGATATGTGTCGCAACTGAAGTTGATGTTTGCGGAGAGCAGCTCTTCGTAGTGTTCAATGACGATAGCATTGCCGTCTGTCTGTCCTACAAGTCCAAGCACTTCTGCGTGTCCGTTCTTTCCGAAGATGATAATCTGTGCTTCCGGAGCCTCAAGATACTGCTTTCTTATTCTTCGTTGCAGTGCGAGCACGACAGGGCAGGTGGCATCTATTATCTCCACATTGTTTTTCCGTGCTATGCTGTAGGTGGCAGGCGGCTCGCCATGTGCTCTCAGCAGCATCCTCGTGTTGTGCAGGTTCGACAGTTCGTCATGTCCGATGGTTATCAGTCCACGCTCTTTCAGCCTGTCACATTCTATGCCGTTGTGTACGATGTCGCCAAGGCAGTAAAGTCTTTTTCCGTCGGCGAGTTTCTCTTCTGCCTTTTGTATGGCAGTAGTCACGCCGAAGCAGAAGCCGCTGCCAGCATCTATTTCTATTGTCATAATGAAAAAAGGCTGCCGAGTAGGCTCAGTCTTGAAATGTAATAAAGTCAGAAATGTGGTGCAACCTTACGGTTGTATCATAAGGAGAGTGTCTGCTCTTGTTTGCTGCTTTGAGAAGTCTCTTTCAGCCATTGGTAGTAAGAGCATAGCAGTTCTTGCGCGGCGGCGAACGAAGTCTTCTTGTTTTGCAGCACCTCCAGTTCGGCATTCCCTTTAAGATTCTTTATCTTGGGATTCTGGTAGAACGAACGTCTGAGATGTTCGTCTATGGTTTCATACATCCAGTATCTTGCCTGCTGCGCTCTTCTGTGTTCGAAATATCCGTTGTCTTTCACGAATCTGACGTAATCGAATATCATGTCCCAGACCTCTTTCACTCCGTAGCCGTAGAAGCCGCTATAGCATAGCACCTGTGGTTGCCATCCGCTATCTGATGGCGGGAAGAAATGGAGTGCGTTTCTGAATGCTGCAGCGGTTGACTTGCATCGTTCGACGTTGTCACCGTCGCATTTGTTGATTACAATACCGTCAGCCATTTCCATTATTCCTCGCTTTATGCCCTGCAGCTCGTCACCTGTTCCGGTGACTTGCAGCAGCAGGAAGAAGTCCACCATAGAGTGGCAGGCCGTTTCGCTTTGTCCTACGCCGACGGTCTCGATGAATATCGTGTCAAATCCAGCCGCCTCGCAGAGAACGATAGCTTCTCTTGTCTTGCGTGCGACACCGCCGAGCGAGCCTGCTGTCGGTGAGGGGCGTATAAAGGCATCCGGTCTTTGCGAGAGTTTCTCCATGCGTGTCTTGTCTCCCAAAATAGAGCCTTTGGAGCGTTCGGATGAGGGGTCGATGGCAAGCACGGCGAGTTTTCCGCCTTTTGTGTCGAGTACATGGCATCCGAAGACGTCTATCGACGTAGATTTTCCTGCTCCCGGCACGCCACTTATTCCTATTCGTACAGACTTTCCGCTGTACGGCAGGCATCGTTCTATGACGGCCTGTGCCTTTGCCTGATGGTCGGGTGCTTGGCTCTCAATGAGCGTGACGGCTTGCGACAGCATAGTGATGTTGCCTTGCAGAATGCCTTCGACAAGTTCGTCAACAGTATGTTCGCTTCTGCGAAACCTTCCACGTTTCAGGTATGGGTTGACAGACGAAGGCTGCGCAACTCCGGCGTTTACTTGCAGTCCTTTATACTCTTGTGAGTTCTCTGGGTGTTCCATAATATTCTTTTGGCTGTTTTTGTTGTTGGAGCTTGTATTTCTTTACAAGCTGTCATAGCACTTCGATGATTATTTTAGGTTGTTTGGGGTCGTTCGTAATCATCAGTATTCTTGGTCGTTGCTTTATCTGCTGCAGTTCGGTATCGTTGACTTGAACCTTCAGTTTTGTTGTTTCCATAGGTTCAAGTTTTGTCTTTCCCAGTGCCACGCTCATTCCTGCGGTGAACATCTGTAGTGCAGAAATCTCGAGAGTTGATTTTCCCATGTTCTGCAAGACGATTTCCCCTTTTAGCTTCTCAGGCTTTCCGGTCATCTTCTTTCTGTCGATTGAAGTGCTTGAGAGCTGTATTTTTGGGGCGGTGAGAGCATCGTTGTCGAGCGATTGGTAGGATGGAATGACTACGGCGGAAACGGGAATTTCCTTGTCGTTTGATATTTTGTCTCCCGGGAATTTCCCGAGATAGATGTTTGTCTGTGTCAGTCCGAAGTCTCTTATTTTAGATGATAGCAGGATTAGTCTTATTTCGCCGCCTTGTTCGGGTGCCAGTCTTGTCGGCGACACTTCTGCTATCATATAGTCTGGCAGGTGCATGACGACAGGTTCTGCCGTTGCTCCGGATGTGTTTAGTATATGTATTGTCTGCATCGGCATGGAGCCTTGGTTGACGTCGTCAAACTCAATTTCCGCCTTGTCTGCTCTTATTTGTCCGAGTTGATAGGGATAAGTGCCGCTGTAGTCTTTGATATGAGTGACGACAACTCCTTTCATTGTTAGTTCGAGCGGCTTTTTCTCACCTTTCACATAAACCCAGATGTCTTTCTGGAAATGTCCGAGTTGTTTGGCGTCGAAGACGACTTTTATTGTCGCTTCTTTGCCTCCGGCTATGGTGTTATGGTCAGTGGATGCTATGGTGCATCCGCATGAAGTCTTTATTTCAGATATTTCGAGATGTCGTGACGATTTGTTCTTTATGACAAATTCTGTTGTGACGGGATTACGGAAGAGCACTTGTCCACAATCGTACAGAGGAGTTTGTGTCACAAGTTTCTGTGCTTGCAACGTTGTCATTAGGCATAGTAGTGTGATGATTGTGTAGATGCGTTGTCTTGACATAGATGTGTTTCCGTTGATTTTAGTTTAGTTATGAAGTTGAAAGACAGACATATTGTCTGTATGTCAGTTTGACAAGTTGACGGCTGTCTGTTGTGTCCGTCAATAGTCCCGGCAAGACAAATCCCGTCAGCTTGTCAAATATGTGTTTTATCAGTTTCTTACGATATACTGGCTGCTGATGCTCTGGTTGGTGAGCACCCTTCGTATTGTTTCTGCAAACATATCAGCAACAGAGAGTTGCTTGACTTTTGCGCATCTGTGCGAGTATGGTATAGAATCAGTGAATACTATTTCTTCGAGAGCGGAATCCTGCACTCTTTCAGATGCTGGTCCTGACATGACGCAGTGGCTTGCGCTTGCCCTAACGCTTCTTGCGCCGGCTTCTTTCATTATGTTAGCCGCGGTAGTTATCGTTCCTGCCGTGTCAACCATGTCGTCCACGATTACAACGTCTTTGTCTTTCACATCTCCGATGATTTGCATGGACTCAATGACATTTGCCCTTGCGCGTGTCTTGTTGCAAAGCACGAGTGGGCAGTCGAGATATTTTGCGTAGGTCTTTGCACGTTTTGCTCCTCCTACGTCAGGTGATGCTATGACGAGGTTCTCGAGTTGCAGTGACTTGAGGTATGGCAGCAGTACTCCTGATCCGTAGAGGTGATCTACCGGGACGTTGAAGAATCCCTGAATCTGGTCGGCATGAAGGTCCATTGTGATAAGTCTGTCGATTCCTGCGACGCTGAGCAGGTCAGCCACGAGTTTGGCGCCGATAGAGACACGGGGTTTGTCTTTTCTGTCCTGTCGTGCCCATCCGAAGTAAGGCACAACGGCGATGATGCTTTTAGCCGATGCTCTTTTGGCTGCGTCGATCATCAGCAGTAGTTCCATGAGGTTGTCAGAGTTAGGGAACGTGCTCTGAATCAGGAAGACGTACTTTCCTCTAATAGACTCTTCGTAGCTGACGGAAAACTCTCCGTCGGAGAATCGTGTTAGAACCATGTTGCCCAGTGGACAACCTAAGCTAAGACAGATTTTCTCGGCAAGGTATTTGGTCGCTGTGCCGGAAAAAACTACAAAATCTTTTGAATCAGTCATTGCTGTTCTTTTGAAAATGAATATGTTTGATGTTTTGTTGTTTGGCGTGTTGTTTTGGAGTTGTCAGGAGTGTTTTATGATGATGTCATCTGACGAGTTTTCTCAGTCGTTGGAAGTGGGTAATGAGTTCTTTGTAGTCGTTCTGGCTTTGTATGTTGAATTTGTTCCAGATGTCTCCGCAGAAGACTACGCCTCCGAACCCTTCGTCGTGCGCCCATCTGATGGTGTCGGCGTTCATTCCTCCGAGAGCGTAAACGTTTTTGTCTATAAGTCCGTTTCTTGCCGCTTCGTGTATTTCAACAGTAGTGAACGATGCTTTTTCCTGTGGCAGGTGTAGGCTGTCGAAGATGTTGTGGAGGAAGATGTATCTGCTTTGCCGTTTCAGTTCTTTCAGCATGGAGATGTCGTTGCAGCTTCTGCTCACTTTACCTCTGTATCCTTGCGGCACTTCCTGTGTGGGGAAGTCGAGGTGTATTCCACCCAGGTCGAACTCCTGTTTCATGTAGTAGTGTTCGTGTATCACAATCTTGTTGTGGTATTCTTCCGGTATGAGTGTCAGGAGGCGTTCGAAGTAGAGGGGTTCTGAGCCTGGTTTGTATAGGTGCAGGATGTCAAGTCCTTCGTCGAAGAGCGTAGTAATGATTTTGTCTTCTTCGACGAAGAATTGTGCTTGGGTTATGATGGCAAGTTTCATCTGTGAGCTTATTTTGTTGCAAAATTATTAAAAAAAGCGCATATTAGCAAGCTATAGAGTGCTAAAAAGTGAAAATATGGCTTTTTCCTATCCTATGCCAAGTTGCAGATGGTTGTTGCAGAGCGTTTTTCTGCCGGGCATTGTTGTGTGTGTTTAATGCCTTTCAGTACATCTGTTTCAGCTTTTGTCATTTTTTACGTTTCGTCTTCTGTTGTCCTTCGTCTTTCGTTTTCCGTCTTTGGAAGTTGTTCTGTGTTCCTTTGTACAGAGCCTTTATCAGGTCCTGACGGTTCATTCTGTTCAGGCTTCTGACGATGTTCTTCTGTTCTTCGGGTTTATACCAGAAGAAGAACTGTCGTTGTTCGATTTTCTCTTTCGGGTTCTTTGCCGAGAAGACAGGTTCGAGCGTGTATGGGTTGTAGCCCGTGTACCACATTTCCGTTGCGACGGTCATAGGTGTCGGCGTAAAGTCCTGCACCTGTTCGAGGTGGAAGTCCATGTCTTTTGTTATTGCAGCGAGTTCCGCCATGTCTTCGGCGTGACATCCCGGGTGGCTGCTGATGAAGTATGGTATGATTTGCTGTTTCAATCCTTCTTCTCTGCATATTCTGTTGAAAATCGCCTTAAACTCCCTGAAGAGGTTGAACGGCGGTTTCCTCATGAGTTTCAGTACGTTGTCAGATGTGTGTTCCGGCGCCACTTTAAGTCTTCCGCTGACATGTCTTGTTATGAGTTCTCGTGTATATTTCTCTGCGGCATCGTTAGCCTTGCAGTCGTCAGAAGTGTGTAGCAGCAGGTCGTATCTCACGCCGGAGCCGATGAAGCTTTTCTTTATTCCGGGCAATGCATCCACCTCTCTGTACAGTTCGAGGAGTTTTGTGTGGTCGGCGTTCAGGTTCCGGCAGATATTCGGGAATATGCAGGACGGCCGTTTGCATTTCTCGCATTTCGCCATGTCTTTTCCTTTCATGCCGTACATGTTCGCCGAGGGTCCTCCGAGGTCGCTTAGATAACCTTTGAAGTCCGGCATCTGCATCACTTTCTTCACCTCTTCGATGATGTTTTCTTTCGAGCGGCAAGTGATGAATTTGCCTTGGTGTGCAGATATGGTGCAGAAAGCGCATCCTCCGAAGCATCCCCGGTGTATGTTGACGGAGTGTTTTATCATCTCGTATGCCGGAATGCGTTTGTCTTTGTATTTCGGGTGTGGCAGTCGTGTGAAGGGCAGGCTGTGTGTCCTGTCGAGTTCTTCAGTTGTCATGGTGGGGTAGGGCGGGTTGACGATGGTCCACATATCCCCGGTTTTCTGCAGTATGCGTTGTGCGTGAATGCGGTTTGACTCCTCTTCTATATGTCTGAAGTTCTCGGCCTGAGCCTTTTTGTCTTTGAGGCATTCTTCGTGCGGGTGGAGTATTATGTCGTTGTCTGTTATGCCTCCCGGGATGTCGTTCTCCTTTCTTATTATGACAGTCTGCGGCAGCGTGTCAATTTCTTCTATTGTTTTTCCGGCATCGAGCAGACGTGTCAGTTCTGTTGTGACTTTCTCCCCCATGCCGTATGTTATCATGTCAGCGCCGGCGTCGTAGAGGATACATTTCCTCAGTTCGTCTTTCCAGTAGTCGTAGTGTGTCACTCGTCTGAGCGATGCCTCGATACCACCGAGAATGACAGGCACGTCGGGATATAGTTCTTTCAGGATGCGTGTATATACTATGGTGGGATATTCCGGTCTGCAGTCGTGTCTTCCGTTAGGCGAGTATGCGTCTTCCGACCTCAGCCGTTTGTTTGCTGTATATTTGTTCACCATCGAGTCCATGCATCCCGGGGCTACAGCGAAGAACAGTCTCGGCTTCCCGAGTTTCTTGAAGTCTCGGTAGTCTCCGTGCCAGTCGGGTTGTGGTACGATAGCGACGCGGAATCCTTCCGCCTCGAGTGTCCTTCCGATGACGGCAGCCCCGAACGACGGGTGGTCAACGTATGCGTCGGCGGAGAAGATGATGATGTCGATGTAGTCCCATCCTCTGAGTTCTGTTTCCTTTTTTGTTGTCGGGAGAAAATCAGTCAGCAGCGGCATTGTCTTGTTTGTCTTCTGTGATGTGGTTGTTGTATAGAATAATGAGGTTGTGCAGTCCGACAACCTTCATGTTCTGATGGTAGATGACGTCGAAGCAGAGCGATAGCAGGTCCCTGTCGTTTCTTGCGCTGTTTTCGAGCAGGCTTCTGACGTTCATGCGCAGTTTCTCGAGCACGTTTTCGTCAATGATGCCGTTGCTGTCAATAAGGTTTCTGAAGAGCTGGTATCTTGCGATGGTGTCGAGATGCTTTTCGGATATCTCTATGGTCCTTGTCCCCGATTCGTTCGTTGTGATTTGCATATTCTTTAAGTTATGTGATGTTATTGTGTCGGAATGTCTTTTCCGAGCAGCATTTCTGTTATTTTTCTCATGACAAAGAGTCTGTCGTCTCTGTGTTTGATACATTCAAATGGGAATCCGAGTGCGAACACCGTGTTGCCGTTCTCTTTGTGCAGAGCCGCCGCCGGTTTTCCGGAAGCGTAGGCTACGAGAGGGGCGTTGCGTTGTGGCGAGAGCGTGTCAGCCGGTTCTATTATGTCAGCCGCCACCGCAGCGTAGTGTTCTTCGTTGACGTGCCGATATACGGGCAACAGTCTTCCGAAAGCCGTCAGCGAGTCGGCTTTTTCGTTCGGATAGAGAGCGAGCGAATCGCGGTCGCATCCTGCGAGTTCGATGCGTATGTTGTCTCTGAGCCATGTGCGTTCGTCTTCTTCCTGCATGTCAGAGGCGATGTACGATCCGCTGAGCATCAGCGGACATTTCCGTGCCATGTACTGTTCGATTTTCTGTCTCATGCCCGTCGTGAATGTCTTGTATGGCATTAGCGAGTGTCCGTCGTCCTTCTCGTTGCCGAAGATGATGTCCGTGAGTGCGACGTCCTGTGGTGTCTGCTCGTCTTCGAAAGCGTCATCCGATGTGCTGATGATGTTGTATGCGCCGCACCTGCTTATCGCTTCGGCGTGTGTGTATGCATAGTTGAAGTCGTTTCCTGCCGTGTATCGTCCTTCGAGATCCGTTGTCGTATATCCGAGGCCGTTATATTTCCCAGCCTTGGATTTCTCGAAAACGGTCTGTTTTCCCACCCATGCCGTAGTCTTTCCGTAAGAGAGTCCGATGTCTTCGTTTATGTCAAATCCGCACAGGGTGTCGTTCTCCACGACAGCCGGCGCCGACAGTCGGTTGAAGGCATTTACGATGAGCACGGTTTTCTTTGCCTCGGGGTTGTAGAGAGCCACGAGTTCTTCTGTCGGGAAGCTCTCTCCTCCGTCGTTCACTGCCGTCACTCTGAATCTGTAGATTTTGTTAGCCTGTAGTGCGAACGAGTATTTTCTTGCCACAACGTTCTTTCCGTTGTCATATCCAGTGTCGCCTATTCTGGTGTAGATGTTATACGATGTAGGGTCGGCGGTTTTCTCAGTAGAGTCTGTCTGTGCCTCCCAAGTTAGAGTGACGATGTTGCGTTGCATTGCCACCTGCAGTTTCTTTGGCGGCAGTGGCTGGACGACGGCTTTCCTTGCGTTGTTTCTTGCTATGTACTTCAGAATCGTCTTGTATATGGCGCGTGCCATGATGAACTTGAAATACGGGTCGTGTCCGTATTTCATGTCTGTGAAGTTCTCGTGCGACAGCATCTCGATGATGTTGCTTGCCTGTGCCGGCAGTCGTGTCTCGCTGTAGTTTCTGTCCCTCACCTCTCGTGCTTCCCACTGTCCGAAGTGTCTTTTCATCTCGCGGGTGATGTCGTATAGGAAGTCGCAGGCGAGGCCGTACGACTTAGACCTTGATTCTCCCGACGCCAGTTTGTTGCCGTTGAAGTTGCTTGTGCAAATCGTCAGTGTTCCGACAACCGACTTGAAGTCCTTCGCCCATCCGGCGTCGCTGTGTATTCCCACCTGCATCTCTATCGGCACTTTTCCCGTCATAGCCTTTCCGTTCATGACGTTTATCTTCTGCAGAGGCACTCTCGCCACGCTGTCTTCGATAGCTTTCGCCACGCTGTCGGCATTTGCCAGCGTCATGCTGTCGCATCCGTTAGCCCTGATGCTGTCGAGATAAGCCTTTGCCGCCGCCTCAGCAAGGGTTATGGTGTCGTTCTGTGCCGCCGTCGTGTCGGCTTTTCCGTCGGGGTTGGTACTTGAGCCGTATGATATCCAGTTAGATATTAGCGACCTCACGTTTATGTCATCTCCGTAGTCGTCATATCCGCCTTTCGAGCATACTGCTGCTCTCGGTGCGCCGGCATACTGTGCCCAGTATCTTGCACACTCCATCGAACGGGGCAGTCCGCTTGTCTTCCCCTCGCGGCTGTGGCTTCCCATTCCTCCTCCGAACTTCACGGCGTCGGTAGTTACGAACCCCTTCCTGCTGCTGCGGTTCGTCACCATGACATAGTTGCTGAACGTGCTGTATGCGTCAAATTCGAATGTCCCGAGATAAACCCATGTTCCGGAGCCCATCTGCTGGTTGACATGGAACTTTGTCGCCTTTCCCTGGTGTACGACGGTGTATTCCGCATCGTCCACCGATCCGGGCACAGTCTGGTAGCTGACATACACGGCATATCTTCCTCCCTGTGCTATGTTCGGCTTGTAGTAGGCCTTCGACACGTCTGCGTCGAGTGTGGTGGACACGATGCGTGCCGTACCTTGTGCAAAAGGACGGTCGCCGTCCTTGTATGGCGTTGTCTGCGGTGCGAATCCGGGACGCGGCGCCGTGTCCCATCTCTCTGCCCTTGAAAACTCCATGTACCCTGTCGCCATCCTGTCGTTGTCCACGACATATTCGTTGCGCTGCCAGTCGCGCTCTTTCGGGACATAGACGTATGCCCCTGCGTTTTCAAGCATGGGTATGAGATACGGGATGACTATAGACTGTGTGAAGAGGTCTTCCGTCGTGCAGAAGATTCTCGGCCTCTGCCATTCCCATTTGTGTGTCTTGAAGTTGTAGAATCTCCCGTGGCTGGGCCAGATGCTGACGTGGTGTCCTTTAAGCCCTTTCGCCGGTTCTGCCGGCTTTGATACATTCTCCACCCATGCCTTGTGCGACGGAGCCTGTGCCGTCGCGCCTTGTGGGAGAACCGTCAGCAGGGCGGTGAGCAATATATAGAAAAGCGTGTGTCTTGACATTCTGTTCCGGTTAGCAGATGAAGTTCTCGGGTTTCTTCCCCTTGAAATCCTTGTAGTAGTTTTTTATCTCTTTTATATCCTTGTCGTAATCGCCTGTGGGCGTGAATGTTCTTGTGCATACAATCATCTTTTTCTTGTAGTCTGCCCCATATAGCAGGATGGGTATTTCTGCCTTGTATGCGATGTAGTAGAAGCCCCTTTTCCATTCCGTCGTCGCGCTTCTCGTCCCCTCCGGCGTTATCGTCAGCCTGAAGCTGTCCGCCTCTTTGGCGGCTTTTGCGAGAGTGTCGGTCATCGAGGTGTTCTTCTCCCTAACGACGGGAATGCCTCCCATGCGCCTGAAGATAGCTCCAAGCGGCCAGAAAAACCATTCTTTCTTCATCAGGAAATTGCTGCGCATCCCTTCGGCGTGTGCATACAGCTGTCCGATGATGAAGTCCCAGTTTGACGTGTGTGGCGCAAGGCACAGGATGTATTTGTTAGGATGCTCTATCGTGACTTCTTTCCTCCATCCGCAAACGTCGTAGAGCAGCCATCCGCATAGTCTTTTCAGCATGAGTGTGTAATGTTTTTTTAGAGTTCGTTTCGTAAGAACCGGTTTGTGTAATACCTTTTCGTATTTCCTACAAATTTACTAAAGATTTCGTCGTCAGCCAAAATTCAGTCATTTTTTCTCCCTTGCCGTTTACAATATTTAATAATAGTTGTAGTAACTGTCAGACCTCACAACATTTTTTAATATTCTCGCCGCCGCCACCGCCACCGCTTCTATCTGTGCTTCCTCCGCCCTTCTTGCCCTTTGTCAGATTCTGTCGAAATGTCGTTTTTATGGCGTTTTTCGTTACGATATGTCAGAGTCTGTTTTTAGCCCTTTGCCGACTCGCAGCTTGAAATAAATTGTGATTTCAAACTCGCGAGAATCGTCTGTAGCTTGTCCGGGTGTAATTCGTCGTCGTACAGACAAATTACGGGCGTTTTCCGTAAGTTGTTGAATGTTAGAGCCTTGCTTGTTTTGCGGTTTTGAAACCCACTGCCTGACCTTGCAAATCACTTGTCAAAACACTCCAACATTGACTATCTTGCACCCTCATTTTGACTTTCTTGCCTTGCCAACAAGTATGTTTTGGACCGTAAGATTGACTATCTTGCATCCCAATATTGACTATCTTGCATTGCGAATTAGTCAGAATGGACATCTAAGACAGTGAGAACGCTTCTTTTGAAATGTTAAATTCCACTTTTTCCGTTGTCAAGATTTTTCATCATCCGGCGCTGTATTTGCATCCCGTAAAGACAGTTTTTATGAGTTTTTCCTGCTGTCATTATGTAAGCGGAAAGCATTATTGGCTTTCAAAGTGTCAGGTGTTTCAGGTCGCCTTGTGCCTCCTTGCCCTGCCTTCTGTTCGCCCACAACGGCAGAATCAGAGGGTTTTCTGCACGACATCCCCGACAAGATAGCGGTGGTAGTACACCGCCGTTACACCGTCGAGGAGAACGGAAGGCTGCGCAAGGCGTGGCTCGCATGCGGAGAAAGGGGCGGCGTGCTGGTGAGCGCCGCTGTCGCACCGAAAGAGAAAGAGGTGCTGAGAGAGGCGATGAACCGCGGTCACCGTATCATCCTGCTGCGCGAGAACGGCTTCCCGAGGCTCTACAAGCCGTCGGGAGAGAGCTTCGACGCTTGTGCAAAGGGCTTGCTGTTGCAGATAAGCCCGTGGGAGCATCACACGGACAGGCGCACCATAACAAGGGCGCAATGTCTGGAGCTCAACGACATGGCGGAGAAGATAGCCGGGGGGAGATGAGGCGGCACAGGCGGGAGCAAGTGCAGCCCAGGCGGCATGGCAAGTGCAGCCCAGGCGGCAAAACCGCCTGGCACAGTGGCAATGATGCGCGCCCCTTGTTCGCCATGGTGCCTTTGCCATGCCTTGCCTTTTATAGCCACTGTGGCCGGCGGTTTTGCCGCGGGTATTAACAAAAAAATGCAAAAAAGTTTTTAAAACACTAACTTTTTCTAATATATATATGAATATGTCAACAAAAATCATTAATTTTGCAAGTGTATGAGCGCTATGCTCAAAATAATAGGTATAAAAGATTGAAACAAGGTTAAACCCAATCAAAGAAAAATTTTAGTATAATGACAGAAAAAAGCGCATTACAGATTGCACGTGCCGCATATCAGCCAAAGCTCCCAGTGGCTTTGCGTGGCGCATTGAAGGCTGTAGAGGGTGAGCCCACACAGTCAGTAGCCGACCAGGAAGAAGTGGAGAAACTCTTCCCGAACACCTACGGCATGCCGTATTTGAAATTCGAGCCGACTGACGATCAGCCTGCCTCGGTGGAGATGAATGTCGGTGTCATCCTTTCCGGCGGTCAGGCTCCTGGCGGCCACAATGTCATATCCGGTCTTTTCGACGGTGTGAAGAAGCTGAACCCGAACAACAAGCTCTACGGCTTCATTCTCGGTCCCGGCGGTCTTGTAGATCACAAATATATCGAGCTGACAGCTGACATCATCGACGAATACCGCAACACCGGCGGTTTCGACATCATCGGCTCAGGCCGCACCAAGTTGGAGAAGAAAGAGCAGTTTGACAAAGGTCTGGAGATTCTTCAGGCTCTTGACATCAAGGCCCTTGTCATCATCGGCGGCGACGATTCAAACACCAACGCCTGCGTGCTGGCCGAATACTACAAGTCTATCGGTGCAGACATCCAGGTGATAGGCTGTCCGAAGACCATCGACGGCGACCTGAAGAACAGCGAGATAGAGACATCGTTCGGTTTCGACACCGCTACGAAGGTATATTCTGAGGTCATCGGCAACATCATGCGCGACTGTAACTCTGCAAAGAAATACTGGCACTTCATCAAGCTCATGGGCCGTTCGGCATCGCATGTGACACTCGAGTGCGCTCTGCAGACCCATCCTAACATCACGCTCATCGGCGAAGAGGTAGAGGCAAAGAACCAGACGCTCGACGACATCGTGACATACATCGCAGAGATAGTGACCGACCGTGCCAACCTCGGCATGAACTACGGCGTGGCTCTTGTGCCGGAAGGCCTGATAGAGTTCATCCCTGCCATCAAGAAACTCATCGCCGAGCTGAACGACATGCTTGCCGCCAACCAGGCAGACTTCGATCTCGTGGCCGACGACCATAAGATTGACTATGTCCTCGCACACCTCTCTGACGAGAATGCAGCCATCTTCCGCTCTCTCCCCATCTCCGTCTCTCGCCAGCTCGCACTCGAGCGCGACCCTCACGGCAACGTACAGGTGTCGCTCATCGAGACAGAGCAGCTTCTCGCCGAGATGGTTTCCAAGAAACTCGCACAGTGGAAGAAAGACGGCATCTATACCGGCAAGTTTGCTACGCAGCACCATTTCTTCGGCTACGAAGGCCGTTGTGCGGCTCCGTCAAACTTCGACGCAGACTATTGCTACAGCCTCGGCTTCAACGCCTCGATGCTCATTGCGGCAGGCAAGACCGGCTATATGTCGAGCGTGAAGAACACGTGCCGTCCGGCAGACGAATGGGTAGCAGGAGGCATCCCCATCACCATGATGATGAACATGGAGAAGCGTAACGGCGAGATGAAGCCGGTGATTCGCAAGGCTCTTGTCGAGCTCTCCGGCAAACCGTACAAATATTTCGTATGCCACCGCACAGAGTGGGCTCGCAACACCAGCTTCGTCTATCCCGGCCCGATACAGTATTTCGGCCCGTCAGAAGTCTGCGACCGTCCGACATTGACACTGCAGTTGGAAAACTCGTGATTCACCGTTGAAACACATTGAAACAACCGACCAAGAAACGGCATAACGTGCCATATACAAAAACCTCTCATTTCAGCCACCATCGCCATTGGAGATGGTGGCTGGGAGGTTTTATGGTGGTTGTACTATATATCTGGGCGTTCTGGACCTTCTTTGTCTCGCCCACCGCTTTCAGGTGGCAGGCACTGTACGGCGAGGAGAACTACCCCGAAGGCTACGAGATTCAGGGCATCGATGTCTCACACTATCAGGGCGACATCGACTGGCAGCTGCTGCGCACCGCCACCATCAACCGCTGCCCCGTGCGCTTCGTCCTCATCAAGGCAACCGAGGGTGCAAGCATAGTGGACGAGAATTTCGAGGAGAACTTCTTTCAGGCGCGCGAGCACGGATTCATACGCGGTGCATACCATTTCTGGAGCAAACGATCGTCGGCACGCGACCAGGCCCATTTCTTTCTCTCCAAAGTGCCGCTCGAGGCAGGCGACCTCCCTCCCATACTCGATGTGGAGCATAAGCCGAAAGACCGTTCGACGGAAGATTTCCAGCGAGACGTGCTCACATGGCTGCATATCGTGGAAGACAGATACCACGTCAAGCCCATCATCTACACCTACTATAAGTTCAAGGAGAAATACCTCTCCGACGCACGCTTTGACGACTATCCCTACTGGATAGCCCACTACTATGTCGAGCAGATGCAATACAAGGGAGCATGGAAATTCTGGCAGCACACCGATGCCGGACACCTGCCGGGCATCGATGGAGAAGTGGATTTCAATATTTACAACGGTTCGTTTTATGATTTGCAGAAGCTATGTCTGCAGGAATGACATCCAATGATCGACTATTCTATTTTCCAGAACAAGAAAGCCGCCTTCTACACCCTGGGGTGCAAACTCAATTTCGCCGAGACGTCAACCTTTGCCGAGATGTTGCAGGGCATGGGTGTCACTGTGGCAGGTAAGGGTGAGAAGGCAGACCTTTGTCTCATCAACACATGTTCGGTCACTGAGGTTGCCGACCACAAATGCCGGCAGCAGATACACAAGATGGTGCGCAACCATCCCGATGCCTTTGTCGTCGTCACAGGATGCTACGCACAGCTCGCGCCGCAGAGGGTGGCAGACATCGAAGGCGTCGATCTCGTCCTCGGATCGAACGAGAAAGCGTCGCTCGTGCAATATCTCTCAGAGAAATGGACGGGCGTGATGAAAGAGAACATAAAGTGCGAGAAGACGCGCGACATAACATCTTTCGCACACTCCTGCTCGCGCGGAAACCGCACACGCTATTTCCTGAAAGTGCAGGACGGCTGCAACTACTACTGCACATACTGCACCATACCCTACGCCCGCGGCAACTCGCGCAACCCCACCATAGCCTCGCTCGTAGCACAGGCAGAGGACGTGGCACGCAGGGGAGGAAAGGAAATCGTGCTCACAGGCGTGAACATAGGGGACTTCGGCAGGACGACAGGCGAGACATTCTTCCAGCTTGTCCAGGCTCTCGACCGCGTAGAGGGCATTCTGCGCTACCGCATATCCAGCATCGAGCCCAACCTGCTGACAGACGAGACGATAGCCTTCTGCGCCGAATCGCAGAAGTTCATGCCACACTTCCACATACCGTTGCAGTCAGGAAGCGACGACGTGCTGAAACTCATGCGTCGGAAATACGACACGCAGCTCTTCCGCGAGAAGGTGGACCTTGTGCACCGCCTCATGCCCGATGCCTTCATCGGCGTCGATGTCATGGTAGGCTGCCGTGGTGAAGAGCCGCACTGCTTCGACGAATGCTACGCCTTCCTGCAGTCGATAGACGTCCAGCAGCTGCATGTCTTCCCGTATTCCGAACGCCCCGGCACAGCCGCACTGAAGATACCGTATGTCGTCAGCGACGCCGAGAAACGCCGACGCTCGCAGATGCTGCTCACCCTCTCTGACGAGAAGACAGAGGCGTTCTACCGCAGGCATATCGGGATAGAGGCTGACGTGCTGCTTGAGCGTGCGCCGAAAGGCAAGGCGATGCACGGCTTCACGAAGAACTATGTGCGTGTCGAACTGCCGCCAGCACTCGCTCGTGAGGAATACGACAACACAATACGCCGAATGCGCCTCACAGACTTCAACCACGACAAGACAGCCTTGCGCGGCGAACTGCTGCTCGGCTGACCTTACAAACGATACTTACGTTATTTTCGTTTTTAACGTTATTATCGTTATAAACGCTATTAACGATACAACAGCTTTTCTTACCCCACGCAAATATGACAAAGACAGCTGTCATAATACTGAACTGGAACGGCGAGGAGATGATGCGCCGCTTCATGCCCGCACTCGTCAGACACACCGCCGATGCAGAGATAATCGTCGCGGACAACGGCTCTACCGACAACTCGCTGCCGATGTTGCAGAAGGACTTCCCGTCGGTAAAGACCTTGGCGTTTGCCGAGAACTACGGCTTTGCCGGAGGCTACAACAGAGCCATCGAAGCCGTAGAGGCAGAGTATGTCGTCTTGCTCAACAGTGATGTCGAGGTGACGGAGGGATGGCTGCCGCCGCTTGTAGAGTATATGGACAGCCACGGCGACGTTGCCGCATGCCAGCCGAAACTGCTCTCGTGGCACAACCGCGACAGCTTTGAATACGCCGGGGCGGCGGGAGGATACATCGACCGCTACGGATACCCCTTTTGCCGGGGACGCATTTTCGACACTGTGGAGAAAGACTGCGGGCAATATGACAAGGTGGCTGACATACACTGGGCTACCGGAGCCTGCATGATGGTGAGGAGAGAGACGTATCTCGATTGCGGAGGCCTCGACGACCTCTTCTTCGCACACAACGAAGAGATAGACCTCTGCTGGCGTATGCGCCTGAAAGGTTATGCCATACGCTGCATTCCGGCATCTGCAGTATATCATGTCGGGGGAGGAACACTGCCGCAGGGCAACCCGCGAAAGACATTCCTCAATTTCCGCAACAACCTGACGATGATATACAAGAACATCGACCGTAAGTCTTTCGCACAAGTCTTCTGCGTCAGATTCCTACTCGATGCAGTTGCGATGCTGCAGTTCTTGCTGAAAGGCAGAGCAAAGGAGGCATGGGCGGTGGCGAAGGCGAGACGCGAGTTTGGCAGACGGAAGAAGATATACGCCCCGATACGCAGCGAGATACAGCAAAGCGCGACTGCCGGCAAGCCGATGCTCGCCCCGTTCTCTATCGTCTGGCAGTATCATGTGAGGCGGAAGCACACCTTCGCCGAACTTTTCCGGAAAACAGAACCATACACCACACCCCGCTGAAAAGATGAAATCACTATTGCTTACCATTCCCCTTCTGGCGACACTCGCCTTCTTCTCATGCACGTCCGGCGGCAGACAGCAGGCCCCGGCTGATGTGCGCGACACCATGCGTATAGGCGTGACGCGCACGTTCGACTGCCTCCCGCTCTTCGTGGCACAGGAGACAGGCTTGGACACATTGTGCGGAGTGAGGCTGCAGCTGTCTGCCTACGCATCAAAAGCCGACTGTGACAGTGCGCTGCTGAACCGCAGCCTCGATGCCGTCTTCACCGATTTCTCACGCGCCGACATCATCCTGAAGGCGTGGAACGACAATGCCAAGAGGCTGAAAGCCGAGATGCAGGACATCCGTGACGGGAAGACGAAGAAGAAAGGCAAGGCGGAAGACCGCCTGAAGCGTCTCGCCGCAGAATACGAGGCGTACAGCGACAGCCTCTGTATGATGCAGCATCCCAACTCCATGCTCACTCTCTTCGCACATCACAAGGCGCGCATATCTGAGGCGAAGCAGCTCGTTGACAAGATGACTGGCGTCGATAGAACCGGCGCCGACAGAGAGTTTGCGGCAAAAGTGCTGGATTCCGTGAAAGTGTCTGATGTCAGTTTCCTCGTGCAGGTGCAGAACATCAAGCTGCGCACAGACATGCTGCTTGCAGGGACACTGGATGCCGCTGTTCTGCAGGAACCCTTCTCCTCGCTCGCACGAAAGGCAGGCAGCAGGCAGCTGTATGCTGCGGAAAGGGTAGGGCAGAGAAATGTGGGATGTGTAGTGGCACGGAGTGACGCGCAGAAGCTGATGAAACTATACAACATGGCGTGTGACACGATCAACAAATACGGCATACACCGCTACGACTCCATCCTGACAAGGAGATTCAACATCAAGCCCACGGCACTGAAAAGCATAAGGAAACAGACTTTCGGGCGCATGACGACATCCGACAACAAGAAATGAACCATAAGACAATCATGTCGATAAGCAAGGCACGAATAAAATACATCAAATCTCTCGAACAGAAGAAACACCGCCACGAACAGCAACGCTTCGTCGCTGAGGGAGACAAGGTGGTGGCGGAACTGATGCGCCACCACACGCCCGCCATAGTGGCGGCAAGACACGAATGGCTGACGGAGAACGGCGCAAGGCTGAAACCGGAAACGGAGATATGTGAAGTGACGGCAGAAGAGTTGCAGCGTGTCTCGTTCCAGAAACATCCGCAGAATGTGCTCGCCGTATTCCCGATGTTCGGGAAAGACTGCTTCCCGCATGACGGACAGAGCGGCATTACGGACGAAAACGAGTTGTATATAGCGTTGGACGGAGTGCAGGACCCCGGCAACCTCGGCACTATCATACGCATAGCCGACTGGTTCGGCATACGAAACATCTTCTGCAGCCGTGACACGGCGGATGTGTGGAACCCAAAGGTGGTGCAGGCGACGATGGGAAGTATAGCACGCGTCAATGTCTGCTACGGCAGTCTCGAACAGCTGATAGATGCTCTCCCCGATGGATTCCCCGTATATGGCACACTGCTCGACGGCGACGACATGACAAAGATGAAGCTTGACAACAGGGGACTGATAGTGATGGGAAACGAGGGAAACGGCATCTCTGACAGCATAGCAGCACGCGTCACACACCGCATCAGAATACCCAACTATCCCGAAGGGCAGGAAACGGCAGAATCACTGAATGTCGCAATAGCGACAGCCATCACGGTCTTCGCGTTGAGAAGATGAAAACATTGTAACATATAGAAGAAAACAATGACAGAAACAACCGCGCAGCAAGAAGAAAAGGCTTATAGCCGGCGCATCAACCGCGACACACTGTCGGATGTGAACAAAGGCATAAGGAATTTCATAGTTCTCGGCAAAAGATACCGCGACCCGGCATACAGCGCACGGAAACTTGCCGATGACATACATACCAACACACGATACCTCTCTGCAGCCATAAGAATGTATTATGGCTGCAATTTCTCTGAACTCGTCAACAAACTGCGTGTCGATGAAGCGAAAGAAATGCTCGCCAACCCGTTGTGTACGATGACGATAGAGGATATCTCCATCTCGTCGGGCTTCGCAAACAGACAGAGCTTCTATTCCGCTTTCGAGAGATACACCGGCGTAAAGCCAAAGGAATACCGGAAGAACATGGCATTGAAAGACAACGACAACGCTTTCGAACTCCTCAGTTTTGATTAGGATATTATTAGCAAAAAAATACAATGGAAAGATTTGCAGACATACAGATATTACGCTATAAGCTGAAAGACTTTACAAGCCTCTCGCCGCGTCAGCGATGCCTCGTCTATTGCCTCTCCGAAGCAACGTTGTGGGGCAGGGACATCACATTCGACCAGTTCGGAATACATAATCTCAGGATAAGAAAACTGTTTGAGACAATATTCCTTATGCACGACGGAAAAGACAACAGTGAGGATTTCTGCCATCTCACCGTCTATCTCAAGCAGATGTGGTTTGACAGCGGCATACACCACCACTACAGCACGAAGAAGATACAGCCCCTGTTCAGCAGAGATTATTTCAGAAAAGCAGTCGCTGACATACCCTCCGGACAGCTGCCGCTGAACCCGGACGAGACGAGAGAAGACTTTTTGGCGGAAATGGAGCGCGTCATCTTCGACGAGGATGTCATGCCAATACGTGTCTGTCAGGATGCTGCTACGGACATGGTGAAAGGCTCGGCGTGCAACTACTATGAGAATGTAGGGCAGAACGAGGCTATGGACTTCTACAAAAAAATGCACGACAGATATGCCGAAGAGACGGGCGTCGCTGACCGGCAACCGTCGTGGGGACTGAACTCGCGCCTCGTGAAGAAAGACGGCAGAATATATGAAGAGACGTATATGGCAGGAGGAAAATACTCCGGTTATATCTCGAAAATCATTTTCTGGCTGAAGAAGGCGATGGACTTTGCAGAAACTGACGGGCAGAGAGACACCATCGTGAAACTCGTAGATTACTACAGCACGGGCGACTTGAAACGCTTCGACGACTACTCCATCGCATGGCTCGCGCAGACTGCGAACGATGTGGATTTCATAAACGGATTCATTGAAGTCTATGGCGACCCATTGGCAATAAAAGGATCGTGGGAAGGCATTGTGCATTATAAAGACCATGAGGCAACCCACCGCACGCAATTGCTCAGCGACAATGCGCAATGGTTTGAAGACAACTCGCCTGTCGATGCCCGCTTCAAGAAACAACAGGTGAAGGGCGTGACGGCAAACGTGGTATGTGCTGCCATGCTCGGAGGCGACGAATATCCGCACACCGCCATCGGAATAAACCTGCCTAACGCCGACTGGATTCGATCTGAATACGGCTCGAAGTCTGTCACAATATCCAACATAACCGAGGCATACAACGAAGTGTCGAAAGAAAGCGGATTCATCGAAGAGTTTGTGCCTGACGAAAGTGTCAGACAACTGATACGAGAATACGGAAACATCACCGACGACCTGCACACCGACCTGCACGAATGTATAGGACACGGGTCGGGACAGATGCTGCCAGAGGTAAGCCCGAACGCATTGCTGTCTTACGCTTCGACCATTGAAGAAGCGCGCGCTGACCTCTTTGCACTTTATTATATCGCAGACCCGAAACTCGTGGAGATGAAGCTGCTGAACGATGCTGACGCATACAAGGCACAATACTATACTTATATGATGAACGGACTGATGACGCAATGTGTGCGAATACCGCTCGGAGAGACAATACAGGAATCGCACATGCGAAACAGAGCCGTCATCGCCAACTACATCTACCGCAACGGAAACGGATGTATCTCTGTCGGACAACACGACGGAAAGACCTACATGACCGTAAACGACTATGACGCTCTAAGAAATGAAATAGCAAGGCTCCTTGCCGAAGTGCAGCGCATAAAGAGTGAAGGCGACTATGATGCGGCAAAGCATCTCGTCGAGGAACACGGCATAAACATTGACCCCGATATGCACAGGGAGATGAGAACGAGATACGCAAAACTCAACATCGCTCCGTACAAGGGCTTTGTAAATCCGTGGCTCAAACCTGTATGCGACGGACAGGGAAGGCTTATTGATGTGGAAGCTGACTGCACAGAGACATACACACAGCAGATGCTGAGATATTCAAGAGACTATTCTTTACATACAAACTGACAGACAGACAATGCCTAACAATACAGCTAACGAGATAAGACGCAGCTTCCGCTCGCGCATGAATGGCGTCGTTTCGCAGAACATGAGGTCATACGGCAGCGAATACAGGATAAACTGGGGCGTATCGCTGCTACACCTGAAAGAGATGGCAGCAGAATACGAGCCCGACAGCGAGGTGGCACGCATACTGTGGCACGACGATGTACGCGAATCGAGAATCATGGCTCTGCTGCTCATGCCTGCTGACGGCTTTGACCCGGAGACGGCAAGAGAATGGATAGCTGACTTACGCAATCAGGAAATGGCAGAAATGGCTGCCACACTGCTTTTCTCGAAACTGACTTACGCTCCGTCTCTCGCACTCGATGCCATGCACGACGCCAATGCACTGACACGCATCTTCGCATTCAACCTCATGGCAAGACTTGTAACGAACGGATACAGACCAGAAGAAAAACTGCTCGAAGATGTCGTAGGATGTATCGCAGAAGAAATGCAAGGTGACAACCTCAAGACTAAACACGCGGCATTTTCATGCGGCATGAAAATGGACAATGCTGACATTTTGGCAGACAACAAGGCTTGGCACAACATGTGTCTGTTGTCTTAACGAGACGATACAAGAAAGAGTTTACGGTACATTTAACCTGTCAACTCGCCATCTCGTTAACTCGTCAAACAAATATCTACAACATAAAAATTATTTATAAGCTATGAACATCAAACCACTACAAGACCGCATCTTGGTTCAGCCAATGAAAGCGGAAGAGAAAATCGGTGGCATCATCATTCCTGACACCGCAAGCAAGGAGAAACCTACACAGGGCACTGTCATCGCAGTTGGATGCGGAACAAAAGACGAAGAGATGCTCCTCAAAGCAGGAGACAACGTCCTCTATGGCAAATATGCCGGAAACGAGGTGGAACTTGAAGGTGAGAAATATCTCATCATGAGACAGTCTGACGTGCTGGCAGTAATCTCGTAAGTCTCTACACATTATTATATATATTATACCTTATTATATATATTGTACATTCAAATAAATAACATAAATTATGGCTAAAGATATCAAATACAATACTGACGCCCGCGAACTGCTGAAGCAGGGCGTTGACCAACTCGCTGATGCCGTTAAGGTCACTCTCGGTCCTAAAGGCAGAAATGTTGTCATAGAGAAGAAATTCGGCGCTCCGCAGATAACTAAAGACGGTGTAACCGTTGCCAAGGAAGTCGAACTCGAAGACAAATTCCAGAACACCGGAGCCCAGCTCGTAAAAAGTGTCGCTTCAAAAACCGGTGACGACGCCGGTGACGGTACGACAACTGCAACAATCCTCACACAGGCTATCGTGAACGAAGGTCTGAAGAATGTCACTGCCGGAGCTAATCCCATGGACCTCAAGCGCGGCATCGACAAGGCGGTGAAGGCTGTAGTGGACTATATCGCACAGAACGCCGAGAAGGTTGACGACAACTACGACAAGATCGAGCAGGTTGCCACCGTCTCTGCAAACAACGACCCGGAAATCGGAAAGCTTCTCGCTGAGGCGTTCCGCAAGGTTTCAAAAGACGGTGTCATCACTATCGAGGAATCCAAGTCGCGCGAGACTTACATCGGCGTTGTCGAGGGTATGCAGTTTGACAGAGGCTACCTCTCAGGTTATTTCGTTACTGACGGAGAGAAGATGGAGTGCCAGTACGAGAACCCGTACATCCTGCTCTACGACAAGAAAATCTCTAACATCAAGGAGTTCCTTCCTATCCTGCAGCCTGCGGCAGAGAGTGGCAGACCATTGCTCGTCGTTGCTGAGGACGTGGATTCCGAGGCTCTCACAACTCTCGTTGTCAACCGTCTGCGCGGTGGCCTGAAAATCTGCGCTGTGAAAGCTCCCGGCTTCGGCGACCGCCGTAAGGCTATGCTCGAAGACATCGCTATCCTTACCGGAGGTGTCGTTATCTCTGAAGAGAAGGGTCTGAAGCTTGAGCAGGCTACACTCGACATGCTCGGCTCTTGCGACAAGATTGTTGTCAGCAAAGACAATACGACAATCGTAAACGGACATGGCGATTCGGCTAACATAAAAGACCGTGTCGGACAGATAAAGAACGAGATGCAGCAGACAACCTCGTCCTACGACAAGGAGAAACTGCAGGAGCGTCTTGCGAAACTCGCCGGAGGTGTTGCCGTCCTCTATGTAGGCGCAAACTCTGAGGTTGAGATGAAAGAGAAGAAAGACCGCGTTGACGACGCTCTCTGTGCAACACGCGCTGCAATAGAAGAAGGTGTGGTTGCAGGCGGCGGCACAACTTACATCCGCGCACTCGAAAACCTCAAGAACCTCAAAGGCGACAACCAGGACGAGGAAACCGGCATCCGTATCGTTGAACGTGCCATCGAGGAGCCGCTGCGCCAAATCTGCTACAATGCAGGCGTTGAGGGTGCTGTCGTTGTCAACAAAGTGGCTGAGAACACCGGCGACTACGGATACAACGCACGCACCGGAGAATATGAAGACCTGCGCAAGGCGGGTATCATCGACCCTGCAAAAGTGGCACGCGTCGCTCTTGAGAATGCCGCTTCCATAGCCGGTATCTTCCTCACTACCGAGGCTTGCATCTGCGACAAACCTGCTCCGGAACCTGCAATGCCGCCGATGGGCGCTAACCCGGGCATGGGAATGATGTAAAGACACATTGCATACAGACAAGTAACATCTATTAAACAAAACCATCTGCAAGAGCTTTAGCTAAGTCGCTTGCAGATGGTTTTAAAAAATCGGTCATTAGAGACAGTGGCAATCTGTTTTCTAATGACCGATTTTGGATTATGTATTAATGACCGATTTTGGAGTATGTATGATGCCTGACGGCTATGGTGTTGCCAAGCGTGTCACCAGATTCTTGCGCGCTTGCTTTTCGGGATGTAGAGCTTGTCGCTCTTCTTTATGTTGAACGCGGTGTACCACTCGTCGATATGGGGCAGTGCGCCGTTGATGCGTGCTTCTGCAGGAGAGTGAACGTCGATGGTGAGTAGCATCTCGACAAATTCGGGACGGGCGTTGCCTGCCCAGATGCGTGCCCATGAGAGGAAGAAGCGCTGGTCGGCTGTCTGTCCGTCGATGACCCCGTCAACCTTGGCGTTGTGCATGGCGCGCAGCGCAATGTTCAGTCCGCCGTTGTCGCCGATGTTCTCGCCGAGGGTGAGCTTGCCGTTAATCTTCTTTCCGTTGACCATCTCGATGGAGCCGAAGTGTTCTTCAAGAACTTTTGTACGCTTTGCGTAGGCGGTCTTGTCTGCCTCTGTCCACCAGTTGCGCTGGTTGCCTGTCTTGTCGAACTGACATCCCTGGTCGTCGAAGCCGTGCGACATCTCGTGTCCGATGACAGCGCCGATGGCACCGTAGTTGAGAGCGTCGTCAGACTGCGGGTCGAAGAAAGGCGGCTGAAGTATGCCTGCGGGGAAGCAGATCTCGTTTGTAGTGGGGTTGTAGTAGGCATTGATTGCCTGCGGCGACATGAGCCATTCGGTCTTGTCAACCGGCTTGCCTACCTTCTTGCGCAGTTCGTCGAGAGTGAAGAACTCGTTTATGTTGCAGAGGTTCTCGTAGAGCGACAGTGTGTCAGTGACTTCAAGAGCAGTGTAGTCTCTCCATTTGTCGGGGTATCCGATTTTCACGATGAAGTTGCTGAGTTTGTCCTGAGCCTGTTGTTTTGTCTCTGCGCTCATCCATGTTGCCTCGTTGATGCGCTGTGAGAGCGCTGTCTGCAGGTTGCCTACGATGTCGAGCATGCGTTGCTTGCTTGACTGCGGGAAGTATTTCTCGCAATACATCTGTCCGATGGCATCGCTCATGACAGAGTTGACAAGGCCTGTCGCACGTTTCCATCGAGGCTTGTCCGCTTTCTGTCCGCTCATGATGCTGCTGAATGTGAAGGCTGCTTCGCGGAAGTTGTCCGAGAGGATGCTTGCAGCACTGTTGATGACACGTCCCTCGGCATAGTCTTTCAGATTCTCGAGAGGAGTGTCAGCGAGAATCCGCTCCACCTCATGCAGAGGTTCCGGCTGTCCCATATCGACATAATCAAAGGAAGGGAAGCCGCTCACCCAGAATATCGTGGTCCAGTCGATGCCTGGGAAGTCTCGCAGCAGTTGGGCGTATGACATCTTGTGATAGTTTGCGTTAATGTCGCGCTGTTTCACTTTGTCGTAGCTTTCTTTTGCGATGCGTTCTTCTATTGCCATGATGTTCTGCACTTTCTTTTCGGCAGTCTGTGCGTCGTAGCCTACGAGTGTGAAGAGTGTCTTGTAGTATTCCTGATATGCTTCGCGTATTTTCTTTGTCTGCGGGTCGTTGTTGAGATAGTATTCCGGTGTGCCGAGTCCAAGTCCTCCCTGTGCTATATAGACAAGGTTCTGGTCAGCCTGTCGCATGTCGCTACCTACTCCGATGCCGAACATCATGTTTCCGCTGCCTTTGCGGTGGAGTTCTGCGGTGACGCGCTGATATTCCCTGACATCCTTTATGTCTCTCACACGTTGCAGTGCGGGCATTATCGGTGCGTATCCGTCATTATTCAGCCTGACGCTGTCCATCATGAGGTTGTAGAGCGTTCCGATTTTGTAGCCGAGCGTGCCTTTTTTCTGCGGTGTGGATGCAAACTGTTCGATGAGTTCCTGAATCTGTTTCTCGTTGCGGTCGTAGAGGTCGGTGAAGGCGCCGTTTGATGTGTGTTCGGCGTCGAGCGGGTGGCTCTCGATCCATTTTCCGGCGGCGTAGAGGCGGAAATCGTTTCCCGGGCGTACGTCAGTGTCCATGTTCTCTTTCTCATAGCCTTTCAGCTGTGTCTGCGCCATGGATGCCACGCCTGTCATTGTAATTGCCATAATAAGCGTTGTGATTCTTTTCATTTTTTTCTTTAAGTGTTGTTTATGTATAATATAAGTATGTCTGCTGCTGCTGATTTGGCTAACAGAAGAACACCCTTTTCACTCTTAGGCTTATGCCTGTCAGCACCTCGTAGGGTATAGTCTCCATCACGTCAGACAGGACGGTGACGGGCAGTTGCTCTCCGAAGATTTCTACGCTGTCGCCTTCTTCGCATTCAATGTCTGTGACATCAATCATCGCCACGTCCATGCAGATGTTTCCGACATATTCCGCCTTTTTCCCGTTGACGAGACAGTAGCAGTGTCTGTTGCCGAGCCTTCTGTTCAGTCCGTCGGCATATCCTATAGGTATGGCGGCGATGATGCTGTCCCGTTCGAGTACGGTGCGTCTGCTGTATCCTATGGAGTGTCCGGCAGGAATGGCGTGTTTCTGCAGTATGGTGGTTTTCAGTGTTGAGACTGTTGCGAGAGTGCTGTTGTCTCGAGGGTTGATGCCGTAGAGCCCCAGACCGAGGCGGCAGGCGTCGAGATGCCATTGCGGGAAGTGTTCTATGCCGGCAGAGTTGCAGATGTGTCTTAGGATGCGGTGTTGGAATGCGTTCTGCAGTTTGCGGCTTGCGTTGTCGAAGAGGTCGAACTGTCGTTGTGAGAATTCGTCGAAGTCGTCGCTGTCTGAGCCTACGAAGTGTGAGAAGACGGAGCGTGGGATGACGGCTTTCTGCTGGTGTAGTACAGAGATGAGGCGGTCGATGTCTTCTGCTGTGTTGAAGCCGAGGCGTGCCATGCCCGTGTCGAGTTTTATGTGTACGGGATAGGCTGTGATGCCTTCGTGGCGTGCGGCATGTATGAGGGCGTCGAGCAGTCGGAAGGAATAGACCTCGGGTTCGAGGTTGTAGTCGAACATTGTCTTGAAGGCTGACATCTCGGGATTCATGACAATGATGTTGCATGTTATTCCGGCCTTTCTCAGCACGACACCTTCGTCAGCCACAGCGACGGCAAGGTAGTCGGCGCGGTGGTCTTGCAGCACCTTCGCCACTTCAACAGCTCCTGTGCCGTATGCGTCGGCCTTCACCATGCAGATGAGCTTTGTCTCGGGCTTCATGAACGAGCGGTAGTGGTTGAAGTTGTCAATCAGCGAGTTGAGGTTCACTTCGAGCACGGTTTCGTGTACTTTCTGTTCGAGTCTGTCTGTTATCTTGTCGAAACCGAAGCATCTCGCGCCTTTTATAAGAATCACCTCGTCTCTCAGATTGTTGAATGTGGAAGACGCGAGGAAATCGTCTGTCGTGTTGAAGAATGCGCGCAGGATGTCTGTCGATGACGAGCAGAGGACAGGTGCGAAGTGCTCTTTCAGCCCTTCTCCGATGCCGATGAATTTGTCAATGCGTCTTTGCCGGACCAGTGCGAGGAGTTCAGCTGCAAGTGCTTCGCCCGTCATTCCGCTTTGCAGAATGTCGCTGAGTATGAGAGTGTGTGTGCATCCTGTGTTCTCCGGGCGTCGTGCCATAAAGTCGAGTGCGATGTCGAGAGACTTTATGTCGTTGTTGTACGAGTCGTTGATGATGGTGCATCCGTGTTTTCCTGCCTTCACCTCAAGTCTCATCGCGACGTCTTCGAGTGCGGGCATACGTTGTGCGAGAGTGTCTGCCGTCATGCCGAGACAGAGACACACTGCGGCGCATGTGATGGCGTTCTCTATTGCGCCTTCACTGATTTTGTTTATGGTGAACGTTCCGGTCTGCCTTTCTCCGTTGCGTGCCGTGAAGATGTATGATATTTCAGTCTCGTGTCTTGAATCGTTGACGGCTACGGAGCTGACGTACATCGGCACGTCAGCGTCTCGCATCGACCATGCCAGTCGCCATCCGTGGAAGTCGGAGCGTCGCATACAGTGCGAGATGTCGTTGTCGTCGGCGTTGTATATTGCCACTTCCGCATCGCGCATGAGTGTCAGTTTCTCCATGCATTTCTCTCTTACGGAGCGGAAGTTCTCCTGATGTGCCGAGGCGATGTTTGTCAGAACGGCAATTGTAGGCTGTATGATTTCGCGGAGAGCCTCCATCTCTCCCGGTTGGCTTATTCCAGCCTCGAAGATTCCGAGTTCGCTCTGTTCGTTAAGCATCCAGACAGAGAGCGGCACGCCCACCTGTGAGTTGTATGATCGTGGCGAGCGTGTGATGCGCACATCCTTGAACAGTAGCTGGTAGAGCCATTCTTTCACGATGGTCTTTCCGTTTGAGCCTGTTATGCCTATGACAGGAATGGAGAACTCGTCGCGGTGCCGTTCGGCGAGCCGTTGCAGTGCGGCGCGTGTGTCAACTACTTTCAGGAAGACGGCGTCCGAATAGCGTGTGTCGTAGTCTTCGGGCAGATGTTCTACGGCAAAAGCCCTTACGCCTCTTCTGTACAGGTCGTCAATATAGCAGTGTCCGTCGTTCCGCTGTGATTTTATGGCGAAGAAGAGTGTCTCTTCTGGGAAAGAGAGTGAGCGTGAATCTGTCAGTAGGAAGCCGACACGACGTTCGGCCGTGCCGTATCTGCGGGCACCTGTCAGTGTCGCGGTCTTTTCTATGCTGTACATAATTTTTTTGTATGTTGTTTTTTTTGACTGTAATTGTTCACACCGGCTTGGTCATTCAGTCTCTGTGCATTTGTCACGACCGGCTCACCTGCAGTCCGGTGCCTGAGATGTTCATATCGACGAAGCGTGCGTTTTGGTTGAGAGGGTTGTCTTGCAGGCGTTGTTTGATGATAGCCGCCGCCTGCGGGTCTTTGGCTATCATGTACATATATCCTCCACCTCCCGCTCCGGGCAGTTTGTATCCTAAGCAGAGGTCGTCGATGGTGTCGCAGAGCAGCCTGATGGCAGTCGGGCAAGTGCCGGCGTCGATGCGCTGGTTTTGCTGCCAAGTCTTTCTGACGAGGCGTCCTGTAAGCGAGAAGTCGTTGCTTTGTATTGCATCGTACATGTCGTGTGCATGTTGTTTCATGCTGCGCAGCAGCATCAGTTCTTCTCCGTCGTTGAGGAACATACGTCTGACGATTTCTGCGAGCAGAGTCTTTGCGGTGCGTGTGATGCCGGTGTAGTATAGCAGGTGGCACGCCTTGTACTCGGGTTGTGTGAAGATGTCCGCCGGCATCCATCTCGCCTGCGGGTTCTGTCCGATGCCTCTCTCAGTAGTGAGCAGCTTCACGCCCTGCAGCAGTCCTCCGAACTGGTCTTGCCATCCACCTCCTGTCGTGAGCATCTGTTCGAGCATAAGTGTGCGGCATCCTATGGCGTTCTTGTCCCAGTTGAGGGCGCAGAAGTCGTTCAGTGTTCCGAGCACCGTTGCAGCCAGGACGCTGCTTGTTCCCAGTCCGCTGCCGGCCGGTATGGCAGATAGCAGTGTCACCTCTATGCCGCATCCGAAGTCTTCGAGCTGTTCTCTCAGTGATGCGTGCTTCTCTTTGCAGAATTGTGGCAGGAAACCGCACAGTGCGAGCGCCGCTTTCGGTATTGAGAAAGGTGACCCTACGTGGTGGAAGTCGGCCAGCTCTTCGTATGTCGTGATATGTTCTGCGGCTCCGAGGTCGATGCTTCTCAGCACGATGTGTTTCTCCCTGCATGGTCTGACGTAAGTCTGTATGGGCTGTTGTCCGTTGAGGTCGATGGCTATGTTGACTACCGCTCCGCCTTCCATGATGCAGTATGGCGGCGTGTCGCTCCATCCTCCAGCGAGGTCTATCCTGACGGGCGAACGTCCCCAGACTATCTGGTCGCTATATACCGAGAGCTTTGGCAGCTGCTTCTCGCCCGCCATCGATGTTATGATGCCTTGCTGCAGCAGCGAGAAAGCCTTGTCGTGCCATTGTCGTGACGCGTCGCCTCCGTCTGTCTGTCTCTTCACTTCTGAACGGAACATGGCGTCGTGTATCCGTGTCAGAAGCGGAGCGTCATCGCCGATGTCTTCCGGCAGGGGGATGTGATGCGTAGCGAATGTCGTAGCCGCGTCGTGCAGGTTTGTCTGGTAGAAGACAGAGTGCTCGTGGTTTCGCGCTATGGCTTCCCAGTTTCTGTCGCGCAGGGCGTTGCGTTGTTCGGTGAGGCGTCTCAGGTTGGCTACGGTGCTTATCTCCTCGGCGCTGACACGTTGCGCGGCTTCGTAAACAGCCTTTGCTTCTTCTTCCGTCTGAGGGCTTGCGTCAGTGAGGCCCATGTGTTGAAGCACGAGAGCGATGTCCTCTTTTCTCTTCACTATCGGGAAGCGTCTCTCCTGCTGCGCTGTTCCTGCAAACTTGTCGTAGAATCCGTATGTGCGCACGATATACTCTTTATCTCCGTACGGCACGATGTCAAGACATTGTCCCGGAGCGAGCGTTATGTGCCAGTCGTTTTCCGGCACGCCGGTGACGACGTTGTCTCTTGTCAGTTTCCAGTGTTCCCCGATATACGAGTTCTCTATCCAGATATTTGCGTTCATCTCGTCGAGGCGTATTCTGATGTCCGCATTCTGCACAAAGAGCGAGGGGTGTGCCTTGCGGTCGCGGTGCATGATTTCCCTCTGATCCACCACGATGTTCTGTATGGCGAGCGTAGATGACAGCAGTTCGGGTGTCGTACCGTAGTGGTAGAACTCTCCTCCGGGCAGAGGCAGAATCGCCACGGATAGTTGTGAGACAAGTTCGTCTGTCACCCCGGGCTCAGTGCCGAGTGCGCAGCCGAAGTCTGAGTAGAGGTCATATTCCCTGATGTTGCCGTCCTTGTCCGTCGATCGTCTGACGAGGCAGTCCAAGGCTTTGTCTGACAGCAGCCATATCCCTATATCCACAAGGGTGTAGTGGTTTTTCTGCACGTCGTGCAGCTGTCTGAGCGACGGTTTCTGCAGCATACATTTCATCACCGCCGGCGACGACTGTTTTGCCACGAAGACGCCGTGGTTCTTCGCTATCTCGTCGTCGAGCCACAGTCCGTAGCATACGACGTCAGCATCCGGGATGTCCTGCAGTTTCTCTGCCGCCCTGATATATACGTCTCCGCTTACAACCATCGTCTTCAACCGTTCCGGCGCTTTCTCCATGATGCGCTCGTACAGCGGAATCTGCAGCGACAGCAAATCTTGTGACAGCCGCTGTCCGCGCTCCCATCTGAACACGGGTATAGGTGTCAGGATTTTTCCCGACGGGGCGTAGGCAGGCAGGCGTCTGCTCTGTCCTCCGGCATGTAGAATGATTTTCCGGTCGTTGCTGAAACTCTCGGGACAGTTCTTCAGCAGCCATGTCGTGCCGCCGCCTGAACCCAGTTTGCTGCCGACGGGGTCGTTCGAGCAGTACCACTCTTCATGTGGCAGGCCAGTGATGTCGTGAAAGCAGTTGACAAGATTCGGTGGCAGGCTTAGCAGTTTCTTCATATTTCAATTGTTTATGTGGTCAGCTTGTTATCTTTTTGTATGTCAGACTAATGTTTCAGCAAAATTACTACAATAATTCCAGCCTGCCAATATATCTTTATAAAAAAATGTAAAAAGTTCCGATTTATCCCTCCTTCTCTTCCGTGCTCGCCGTGAGACGCAGGCGCATGCCTTAATTTATCCTAATTTTTCGGAAGAGGATTTAAATCCGGATGCCGTTCTCCTTCAATCCGGTACATAATGCTTAATTTTGTACGATATTATGAAAGACCTGACTAACATAAACCTATTCATCAATGGAAAACCATAAAGACGGGCTTCTACGCCTTGACGGTGTCAGCATGCTGATTCCCTTCATTCTCATCACCTCATGTTTTGCCCTGTGGGGTTTCGCCAACGATATCACGAACCCTATGGTCAAGGCATTCTCCAAAATCTTCCGTATGAGTGTCACCGACGGAGCCTTAGTCCAGGTGGCGTTCTACGGCGGCTATTTCGCCATGGCGTTTCCCGCCGCGATGTTCATCCGCCGCTATTCCTACAAGGCGGGCGTGCTGATGGGTCTCGGGCTCTATGCCGTCGGTGCCTTCCTCTTTCTCCCTGCAAAAGAGATAGGAGTCTATCCCTTCTTCCTCGCCGCCTATTTCATTCTCACGTGCGGCTTGTCGTTTCTTGAGACAAGCTGCAATCCCTACATCCTGTCGATGGGTTCAGAGGCCACAGCCACGAGGCGTCTGAATATGGCCCAGTGTTTCAATCCCTGCGGCTCTATCCTCGGCATGTTCGTCGCCATGAACTTCATACAGGCGAGGCTCGACCCGCGCGACAGTTCAGAGCGCATGCTGCTCGACGAGGCGGAGTTCAACCTCGTGAAAGATTCCGACCTCTCCGTCCTCGTCACGCCGTATGTCGCCATTGCCGCCGTCATCGCCGTGATGTTTGTCGTCATCCTCATGGTCAGGATGCCGAATAACGGCGACCGCTCTCACGACATCAGTTTCCTGCCCACGCTGCGCCGCATCTTCCGACTGCGCTACTATCGCGAGGGTGTCATTGCGCAGTTCTTCTATGTCGGTGCTCAGATTATGTGCTGGACGTTCATCATACAGTACGGCACACGTGTCTTCATGAACGAGGGCATGGGCGAGCAGCAGGCAGAGGTTCTCTCGCAGCAGTACAACATCATCGCCATGGCGCTGTTCATCTGCTCGCGCTTTGTCTGCACCTATCTCATGAAATGGCTCAATCCCGGACTGATGCTCCTCATCTTCGGTTCGATAGCCATGGTGCTTGTCGTCGGTGTCATATCGTTCGATTCCCGTCTGGGTCTCTATTGCCTCGTCGGTGTCAGCGGATGCATGTCGCTGATGTTCCCTACCATCTACGGCATAGCCCTCGAGGGTCTCGGCGACGACGCCAAGTTCGGGGCGGCAGGTCTGATAATGGCAATTCTCGGCGGCTCCGTCCTTCCCCCTCTTCAGGCAGCCGTCATTGACATGGACACGGTGTGGGGTATGCCCGCAGTCAATGCCAGCTTCGTCCTCCCCTTCATCTGCTTTGTCGTTGTCGCAGCCTACGGCTTCCGTATGCGCAAGGCATGATATATTTTCTTGGTTGAGGCAGCCGCTCCACCATCTCTATCCGAGGGCTACTTGTTCGCAGAAAAAATATTGACCAGCACGCGCTGTAAGCGCAGAAGAACACAGCCCAGGGTAGAGCGCAGCGGCACCCTGGGTGTAATTGGGCATTGTCCATGACAAACGTAAAAGTTGGTTCAAGTGGCAACCAGCCTTTAGGCTGGTAAAAGTTGTTTTTGTTGTTGTCAACAGGCAACATAGAGTTCACAATCAGACCGTTGTTCCTGTTGTCTCTGTTGTCGTAAAAATGCGTCGGAGAACGGTGTGAGGGGAATAGCCTGTAAGGCTATACTAAGCGAGATTTGTCCTTGGACCCACTGACCGTAGGGAGGTAATGCGGACGTAACCCGGGACACAGTCCCGGGGTTATTGCAACACACATGAATCAACTTGTCAACTCCCCGAAAAGAATCTATGCAAAAGAATCTCTCCTACAGTCTTCGGCAAGCCTTGCCTGCAACAGTCCGCAGCGCGTCATGGCTTCTGAAGCTGATGATTCCCGTCTCTCTCCTCGTCACCTTACTCCAGCATTTTGGAGTGCTCGAACGCATCGCCGTCGTCCTGAATCCCGTCTTCTCGCATCTCGGTCTTCCCGGTGCGTCGTCAGTCACGTTCATCTCCGGTGCGGCGGCCGGCACTTATGCCGGCATCGCTGCGATGATGTCCATGCCGCTGTCTGTGAAAGAGGCTACCGTTCTCTCTCTGATGATAGCTTTATGCCATGCCCTCCCTATGGAATGTGCCGTCAATCGCAAGACGGGGTCTTCTTTCTGGAAGATGTGTCTCCTGCGCATCTTTATGGCGTTTCTCTGCGCCTCGGTTGTCAGCCGCCTGCTGCCTGATACCGCCGAACGCTTCATCTATATCGGTGCAGCAGCCGACAGCACCTTCACCCGTGTCATGCTGACATGGCTACTGTCTCAGTTGAAGATAAGTGCCGTAGTCTTTCTCATCATCTATTCGCTCATGGTTGTCCAGCGGCTGATAGAGGCATACTCTCTTCTCCAGCCCCTCTCCACTCTGCTTGCTCCCTTGATGCGCCTCTTCGGACTGCCTCCCGAGACAGCCTATATGTGGCTTGTAGGCAATGTCCTCGGCATCAGTTACGGGTCGGCGGTGATGGTAGAGCTCGAGGAGCGGGGCATCATTACGCGCAGCGAGGCAAATGATGTCAACTACCATCTCATCATGAACCATTCGCTGCTCGAAGACACCATTGTCTTTGCCCTTGTCGGCATCTCCGCCCCTCTGCTTGTCGGTGTGCGTGTTGTCTTCGCTATGATGCTTGTATGGTCACACCGCCTCTTCCGCCACGTCTTCGTGCGTTGAATCAGAACCTTATCATCAGTTCGCAGACAATCTTGTCCATCTCGCTCTCTTTCGCGCCGCCGTGCGGATACCAGTATTTCTCGTAGTTCAGGCGTATGTCGGTAGGGAAATATCTGTTGCTCACGGATATCGTGGTGCCCAGTGTCATGCGGTGCCGTTCGGCGTCGGTCAGCACGAGTTTTCCTGTCGTTTCGTCCATGCCGCTCTTTCCTGACGAATGGTCCTGCATATAGTCATATCGCGCGAGAGCCGAGACAGCCTGCACGAAACATTCCTCTTTCTTTATCTCATGTCTGTAAACCAGCATTGAAGACAGTGCGGTGCAGTTATCGAAGGCGTTGTGCGCGTAAAACTTCCGCAGCACTTCCGCCTCGATGTGCCATCCGTCTTTCTCGATATACGACCCGAGGTCTATCGATGTGTATCTTGCCTGTCTATCGGCAATATGCTGGTGTTGCACGCTGGGCACGATGGCGAGTTCCTTTGTCGGGAACCATTGCAGTCGTGCTGAATACCCCGGCGACGCAAACCATGCCGTCTTCTGCTCGTCGAGGTTCGAGCCGTTGAATATTCCGGCATCCATAGCAAGCACCTTCCGTTTCCCTGCGTTGTAGAAGTCATATCCTGCCTGGAAGCCGACGTCGCGCATGTCGCCCACCTGTTTGGCAATGAAGCTGCGGTTAGCGAAATACTGTGCCGACGGGTTTCTGTGCGCGTCGATGGAGAACGGCATTCTCTGCTGTCCCACGGTGAGGCGCAGTGTGCCGACGGGTTTCAGCCTCACCCATGCATCCTTCATCTTTATCTGCGATTCGTCGCACAGGTCCACCTCGAGCTTGTATTCCGACCGCCGTGTCACGGCTCCGTTCACCGACAGGCGCGCGTTTCTCACCTCAAAGCGCGATGCGTCCATCTCCGGCTGGTATTCGTATTTTCCGCGCAGTATGCCGTGAATCTTCGGTAGATAGTCCGTGCGCCGCTCCCCGGCAGCCATACGCTCCTCTATCATGGCGAGCCTCTCCTCCACCGTCTGCCCCGCAGCCGGCACATACCCCCAGACAGCGAGTGACGCCATCGCAAGAAATAGTTTCTTCATTTTTTTTCCTTTCTTTTTTTTTACGTTATTCAGGTTTAATGTAATTAAAGACCAGCCTGTAAGGTTATACAAATCTCGCTTAGTACAGCCTTACAGGCTGGTCGTTGCACACATCGTCCCGTTCTTACGGTTGTTCCCGTTCTTCCCGTTGTTCCTGTTGTCTTCCTTACCACAAGGAGACAGCACCCGTCCCCCCATGTCCGCTGCGCCTCGCCCAGGATGCGCCTGTTGAACAGCATCCACGACACGTCGCGCTCGATACAGTTCTTTTCTGACAGTGTTGGCATGGCTTTCCGTTTTTTTCGGATGATGCTGCAAAGTTACCCCGCAGATGCTACAAAAATGTTACAACGGAATGAAGAGATTGTTACACCGCCCCCGGCGGAGACATTTCTCTCCCACCCCCTGCGAGACTGCCGTGTGCCGCAATCCGGTTTTCACGATGACGTTGCCGGCAGACTGTCCGTACTGCGGATGCTCTGAAAATTGTTGAAAAAATTGTTGTCGGATATCAGTCTGGGGATAAGATGAATGACGAAGACAATGCGCTAATATGAGAAAATGAGAAAATGAGAAAATGAGAAAATGAGAAAACGAGAAACGAGAAACCCCTGCCGCGTCTCACGACGAAGCAGGGAGCTACCCAAAGGTAAAAAATAGAGAAAAGATAAGAGCATAAAGTAGGGGTGTGCAGTTTGATGTACCCAAATGGAACTGTTCCTGATTTACCCAGGGTGTCGCTACACTCTACCCTGGGCTATACCCATTTGCGCTTTGCCTTTCCTTTCATCCGGCGACCTTTGGTTCAGCGCGACAACTACAAACATGAACTTCAGAATTAGGAGATTCAATTTTTGCACATCAAACTTCCACCATAGTTATTTACACTACATAGCCAACCCTTATTGCGTGTATGGCGATGGCGTTGACGTCTTTTACTGACATATCGCCGTTAAGCACTTGTTCGACGTGTTTGGTGTCCGTGCCGAAATATGCCGCTATGTCTGATACACGCATTTTGACGTGGGGAGGTTTGATTATACGCATGATCTCTCATTTTCTCATTTTCTCATTTTCTCATTTTCTAATTTTTGATGATTTGGCCGAATCACGCCGCAAATTGTAACTATTCAGCGATTAGGCATACAGCTGCCCTCCGTGCTTAGAACAGAGCACGGATAGCAGTGTATGGTGAGTTGTTGTGTTTCTTGGTAGTCTCT